>NZ_JBXFWF010000073.1:0-23612 GCF_056854515.1 Stenotrophomonas sp. STEN063 | reverse complement strand
GAGCCATGCTCGGCATGGGCTTCACCGGTAAGGCCTCTGCCGAGCATGGCTCGGCACTACGGGTGAGGCCTCTGCCGAGCATGGCTCGGCACTACGCTGAGGCCGCCGTTGTTAGACCCGGCGCAGTTCCCAGGCGCGGTGGATGCGGGCGTTGCGCTCGAAATCCGGGCCGATGGTCTGTGCGGAGATCTCGCGGCAGATGGCGAACTCGGCAACCGCGTTCTCGTCCAGTTTGAAACGACGGAAGTTGTTGGAGAAGTACAGCACGCCGTCGGAGGTCAAACGATCCATTGCCGCACGCAGCAGGCGCACGTGCTCGCGCTGGATGTCGAAGTCTTCAGCGCGCGCCGAGTTGGAGAAGGTCGGCGGGTCGCAGAAGATCACGTCGTAGCGGTTCTTCTCCGCTTCCAGCCAGGTCACCGCATCGGCCTGCACCAGCGTGTGCTGGCTGCCGCCCTTGCCGTTGAGCGCGAGGTTGTCGGCACACCACTGCAGGTAGGTACCGGACAGGTCCACGCTGGTGGTCGAGCTGGCGCCGGCAACCGCGGCTTCCACGCTGGCCACGCCGGTGTAGCAGAACAGGTTGAGGAAGCGCTTACCACGGGCTTCCTGCGCCATGTGCGTGCGCAGCGGGCGGTGGTCGAGGAACAGGCCCGTGTCCAGGTAATCGAACAGATTCACGCGCAGCAGCGCATTGTTCTCACGTACCAGGATGAACTCACCGCGCTGTTCGAAACGGCCGTACTTGCTGCCGCCCTTGCCACGCTCGCGCGACTTCAGCGCGACCTGCTCGGCCGGCACCTGGAATACCTCACGGGCCGCAGCGAGCAGTTCGTTGCGGCGGCGGCGCACATCCACGTCCGGAATGGTGGCCGGCGCGGCGTATTCCTGCACATGCAGGAAGGTGCGGTTCTTGCCACCGTCTTCGCGGTAAACGTCGATGGCCGCAGCATATTCCGGCAGATCGGCGTCGTAAGCGCGGAAGCAGGTGATGCCTTCGCGGTTCAGCCAGTTCTTGAATTTCTTCAGGTTCTTGCGCAGGCGGTTGGCCACCATCTGCGCGCCTTCGCTGAGCTCGCGCGGCTGGCCGGCGTTCTCACGCTCCGGCACAGCGATCGGATCGCAGACGATCAGCGCGCACTCGATGGCGCCATTGAACATCTGGTACTTCTTGGCCGCGCGCAGGCCAGTGGCAAAGGCCAGGTCGGCGCTGCCGCACAGCAGGCTCGCACGCCAGGTCGGCACAGCCCGCTTGAGCGCATCGCCAATACGGCGGTACAGCACGGTGTCGGCGGCCAGACGCTCGTCATACGGCGGGTTGCAGACCACGCAGCCGGTTTCCTGCGGCGGCACCTGCACATCGGCCACGTCGCGCACACCGAACCAGATGGCCTCGCTGACGCCGGCGACCTCGGCATTTTCCTTGGCCGCACGGATAGCCTGCGGGTCGATGTCGCTGCCATGGATGACCTGCTTGAGCGCGGCACGACCGGCCTGCTCGCGCTCGCGCGCTTCGGCCATCAGTTCCTTCCACTGCGCCTGGTCGAAACCGCGCCAGCGGCTCGGTGGGATGCTGCCGTGGCGCTGCAGGCCAGGTGCGACGTCGGCGGCCATCAAGGCGCCTTCGATCAGCAAGGTACCGCTGCCGCACATCGGGTCGAGCAGGCCACCGCCTTCGGCGTGGATCTTCGGCCAGTTGGCGCGCAGCAGCACGGCGGCAGCCAGGTTTTCCTTCAGCGGTGCGTCGTTCTGCGCCATGCGCCAGCCACGGCGGTGCATCGGGCCACCGCCGAGGTCAATCGAGATCGTGGCCCGGCCCTTGCGCAGCGACAGGTTGATGCGCACGTCCGGGAACTCGACGTTCACCGACGGCCGCTCCATGCCCTGGTCACGCAGGCTGTCGACCACGCCGTCCTTGACCCGCTGCGCGGCAAAGCGCGCATGGGTGATGGCGGTACCGGATACATGCGCGTCCACCGACAAGGTCAGCTCGGGGGTGATGTGCTGGTCCCACGGCATCGCCGCCACGCCCTGATACAGCGAGTTCTCGTCCGGGCACTCGAATTCCTGCAGCGGCCACAGCACGCGGCTGGCCAGGCGCGACCACAGCACCACACGCTGCGCATCGCGCAGTTCGCCCTCGGCATTGACGCCGGAAATGGTGGCGGTCGCCCGCGGCAGGCCCATCGCCAGCAGTTCGTCGGCGAGCAGGTATTCGAGGCCCTTGGCGCAGGAAACAAAGAAATTCACGGGAGATATCAACTTTCAGAAAGGGAATCAGGCCAGCCAGACGGGCAGGCACGGCGGCCAGCCCCGGGGCATCCAGGGGTTCTATTGTAGGCAGTTGCCCGTCGCGCCGTCGGATTCAGCCGACGGCCGCGTTCACAAACCGCGCAGCAAGGCCTCAAAGGCCTGGCAGGACGCATCCACATGGCGCATCAGGCGGTGGCCGTCGTTGACCAGCAGCAGCCGCGCTTTGCGCTCGGCGGCCCAGGCGATGACATCGGCGGCCGGGATCAGCTCGTCGTTCCAGGCGTGGACCACGCTGATCGGCACCGCCGCGGCGTCCAGCGCCGGCATCGGCCCCATCGTGGTCGGCGGCACCATCAGGAACAGCCCGGCAACCGGCACCTGCAGCGAGGTGATGGCCGAGATATAGGCGCCCAGGCTGGACCCGGCCAGCACCAGCGGGCCGCGTGCAGCCATTTCAGCCGCCCGCTCGATCAGCCGCTGCAGCCGCGCCGGCACGTCGCCAACCCGGCTGATCTCGCTTCTGGCATCCAGATCGGTGTAGTCCGGGCGCTCATGGCTCCAGCCCAGGCGTTCGGCAACCTCAGCCAGCGCGGTGACCTTGGTGGCGTCCGGGCCGCTCTCGAAGCCGTGCGACAGAATGCAGTGGCCGCGGCTCATGACTGGCGGCAAGTCGTGGGGGAATTCATGCGTGAATGCTAGCATCCACGCATGCACCTGCCGCCCCCCATCATTGCCAAGCCGCTGCCCTACGAGCACCAGTTGGCGCAGCGCAAGCCCGCCGATATCGACCTGGTGGTGATCCATTGCACCGAGCTGCCGGACCTGGCCACGGCGCGCGAGTACGGTGAGCGTGCGCTCTACGACAATGGCAGCGGCAACAGCGGCCATTACTACATCGACCGCGATGGCAGCATCCAGCAATACATCGCGCTGGACCGCGTCGCCCACCACGTGCGCGGCATCAATCCGCGCTCGATCGGCATCGAGCTGGTCAACCGCGGGCGCTGGCCGAACTGGTTCGACTCCAACAACCAGGCCATGAGCGAGCCTTACCCGGAAGCACAGATCGCCGCCTTGGTGAGGTTGCTGGAATGGCTGCCGCAGGCAGTACCGTCACTGCGTTACATCGCCGGCCATGAGCAGCTGGATACCGCACTGGAACCGGCCAGCGATGACCCCGGGCTCAGCGTGCAGCGCAAACTCGATCCGGGCCCGATGTTCCCGTGGGAACTGGTGCTGCGCGCGATTGATCTGCAGCAGTTGCCGGACTAAGCAACTCCCCGGCAGTCGCTTACTGCGGCAGGTACTGGAACTTCTCGCCAGCCGTCACCGCAAGATCCAGGCGATTGATGGCCGGCGCGATCGGGCACACCACGTGCGGGGTGAACGCGCAGGGCGGGTTCTCGGCGCGATTGAAGTCCAGCTGCACCACGCCATCGGTGGGCATGGCCGCGTAGAGGTAACGCGCACCACCATAGGTTTCGCGGCCGCTGGTGCGGTCCGACAGCAGGAAGAACAAACGCCGTGATGGCGGCGCGGCCTCATCCAACACCGGCTGCAGCGTGTAGCTGCGCCCATTGACCTCGAACACCGCTTCGCCCGGCACGACGGCCGGCAACGGGGTGCCGATCGAGGTCAACAAGACTGCCTGCTTGGGCGCTGGGAACGGCCGCCATTGCGCCTTGATGTTCCATTTCGGGTCGACCGGGAAGTGCTCGATGGCGGTGAATTCCAGGCGCCGCGGCGACTGCGGGTCGCGATAGCGCCACCCCAGGATGCTGCCGGTGCGCACCAGATAGAACTCCGAATCACCCACTTGAACGCGACTGGCCTCGCTCACATGGGCCACACCGGGGACCAGAACCGCCCGCTCCAGCGGCTGACCGTTGATCCGGGCACCCGCGCGACTACCTGCGGTGAAGATGGCCTCACCGTCGCGGTCCACCTGCAGGAAACCCAGATCTGCGGGGCCACTGGGCAACACCACATCATTGGCCGCGGCACTGCCCACCCGGTAAGCGCCGGCCTTGAGCCGCCCCGAGCCGGTATAGCTGAGCCAGCCCTCGGGCGCGCGCAGTTGCGCCAGACGCTGCGTCCGCCACTGTTCAACCTCGCGCAGATATTGACGCACCGCATCGCCGGACAAGCCGTTGCCTGGCGCATTGCAAGCACCAAGAACCACCATCACCAGCACTACGCCTAGCCATTTCAATGAACGCACGCTTCCCCCGAAGCATTCATACCCATCGGCACCGCGCCCACTCGCGGCGTACTGATCACTCAACGTGTGGCGACCGGTCGGCCTGCATCGCTGGACCAACCACTCCAGGAATCACTGAATACACGCAGCCCAGGCAAACCCGCATGCGCAAACGCCAAGGCCAGATGACAGGCGGTGACACCCGAACCACACATCACCGCCATCTGCGTCGGTGCCTGTCCGGACAACAGCGGCTCCAACTCGGCATGCAGTTCCTGCGCCGGACGGAAACGACCATCACGCAGATTCATGCCGAACGGTCGGTTCAGCGCGCCGGGTACATGCCCGGCTACCCGATCCAGGGGCTCGACTTCGCCGCGGTAACGTTCACCTGCACGCGCGTCCAGCAACCATGCCGGCGTCTGCGACAAGCGCGACTGCACCTCATCGGCACTGACTACCTGGGTCATGTCGAACTGACCGGGATAGGCCGGCAATGCAGGCACCACAACCGGGGTCGCATCAACCGCGTACCCTGCCGCCTGCCAAGCGGCCAGACCACCATCGAGCACGGCGACCTTGCGATGGCCGATCAGGCGCAGCAGCCACCACAGGCGCGCCGCCGCCATGCTGCCATCGGCCGCATCGTAGACCACCACCTGGGTATCGGGCGCAATGCCCCAGTGTCCCAGACGCGCTGCAAAGACCTCGCTTTCCGGCAACGGGTGTCGGCCATGCCCCTGCTTGCCCATGTCCGACAGATCGTTCTCCAGATCCGCATGGAGCGCACCGGGAATATGTGCGGCGGCGTAGCCAGCGGCACCTGCCTGCTTGTCCGCCAATGAATAGCGCGCATCCATCACCCGCACCGCGGTGCTGGCGGTGGCGCGGGCATCGACCACGCGCAATTCGGGCTGTGCCAGGGCATTGGCCAGCTCCGCTACATCCACCAGCGTGGTCCACGAAACGCCAACCTGGCTCATGCCACCTGCTCCAAACGACGACGAAGGTTGTAGAGGATGGCTGCGGTCGCGCCCCAGATGCGCTGCCCGGGCCAGCTGTACTCCATGACATGACGGACACGCCCGCCATGCTCGATATCCACCTGGCGCAGATTGGCCGGGTCCATCAGGTAATCCAGTGGCACCTCGAACACCTCGGCCACTTCGCCAGGTTCGGGACGTGCGATGAACGCCGGGTCCACGACCGCGACCACCGGCGTCACCCGGAAGCCGGTGATGGTGATGAACGGGTCCAGATAGCCCAAAGCCAATACCTGGCTGCGCGGCAAGGCGATTTCCTCGTCGCTCTCGCGTAGCGCAGCTGCCAGCGGATTGCGGTCCAGGGTCTCGATGCGGCCCCCGGGAAACCCGACTTGACCGCCATGGTTGCGCAGCGCTTCGGTACGACGGGTCAAGATCACCTGGGTGCCCTGCGCGCGCGGCACCAGTCCGGCCAGCACCGCCGCTTCCACCGGCGGACCGGGCGGCAACAGGTCCTCCAGCTCCGAGCGGTTCCAGCCCGGCCCGGTTGGCGTCTGGGTCAGTGGCATCAAGGCCTGCTGCAACCGGTCACGCCCCTGCAGTTGCTCGGCAAACGCCTGCGCCTGGCGTGCGCGCCTTGGCAGTTCCTGCGTCATTACCCGCCGGCGCTCGTCCTCGCTCATGCGCATCCAGGCACCGATCTCGGCGCCATTGCGCCAGCAACCACGGCAATAGCCCTGCTCATCAAGCGCGCAGATGCCAATACAGGGGCTGGAGATGACACGAGCAGGTGCATCCATCAATTCCGACATCACGCTAGCGTAACGCGAGGCGCACTTCCGGACCAGTTATCCCCCTTTGTCAGCAGGGGATTTGCCCAGTCCTGATGACAAATCAGGCACAAACGGCCACGCCAATCCAGCAGGCTCCGATGACGCTTAGGCCCATTCATTATGTGATCTTCATCAAACTATGGTTGAGCTGCGGTTCATCTCCGGGCACACTCCAATTGCCGACAGGGGGAACACGAACCATCCAATGCGCGTGACGCGCGTTCGATCAGCGTGGCTGTGGGACGCCTGCCTCGCACGCATATGGATGGAGCCTTATCGCTTTTCACTCTGTAAGCGGAGCTCGGAAATGAGAATGGCAAAACCTTCCTTGTTGTTATCGGCGCTGGCACTGTCCGCCAGCCTTTCAGTACAGGCCCATGAGCCGCCAACGGACGGCAACCCAAGCACCCCTACCGAAAGCGGCATGGTAGCCGGCATCGATGCCAAGACCGGCAAGCTGCGCAAACTCACCGATACCGAGATCCGCGCGCTTTCCGAAAAGGCAAACGCAATGCCTTCGGCAAGCCGCAGCGCCACCGGCACCAACGCCGCCTGGGCACGCATTCCACAGACCGGCACCGATGCCGCCAAGACCATCCGCCTGCAGAGCAACGGCATGAGCACTGCCGACCTGCCGCTGTCCGCGTTGAGCTCATTGAGCGTCGAACGCGATGCCAACGGTGAAGTACAGATTCTGGAGAACGGCGCACCGCTTTCGCATGGTCGACAGGAGGTGTCCGAATGAAGACGCTGCTGCTTTCCGCTGTCATCGGCGGCGCCGTGCTCGGCGCATCGGCCAACGCCGCCATCATCACTCCGATCAACCAGGATCCCGCAGGCAAGGGCCTGAACGACACCACTGCGCGCGCGCCTGAAGGCGGCAACCCCGGCAAGACAGTCGGTGAACAACGCCGCATCGTCTATCAATTCGCCGCCGATCTATGGGGCGCGGTGCTGCAGAGCGACGTGGAGACCTTTGTCGGTGCCAGCTTCCAGGACCTGACCTGCACCGCGACCGGCGGCACCCTCGGCTCGGCCGGCGCCTCCTGGATCGCAACCACGCCGCCCACCGCCACCGAACTGGGCATGATGTACCACGCCCCGCTCGCCAATGCCCTCAACGGCAGCCGCATCACCATCAGCAGTTCCGGCACCGATATCACCAGCCGCTTCAACGCCAATCTTGGCGGCAGCAACCCGGACGGTACGCCATGCATGACCGGCTCGGGCTGGTACTACGGACTGGACGGCAAAGCGCCCGCCAACCTGATCAGCTTCCTCGACGTGGTGATGCATGAGATCGGCCACGGCCTGGGCTTCTCCGGCTTCGTCGGCTACACCACCGGCCGACTGGGCGAGCGTGCCGGCATTCCGCAGTACTACGGGTATTCGGACGTCTATACCGAGAACGCGTTCGACAACCTGTCCGGCAAGCGCTTCACCGAGCCCACGATGACCAACGCGCTGCGCGCAACGTCGGTCAAGACCCGCGGCGCTCCGGCATGGAACGGTGCAACCACCAAGGCGCAGACGCCCCTGTGGCTTGATCCTGCGGTGGTGCTGTCGGTCAACGGCAGCGGCCTGGTCACGCAGTTCTACGGCACCGCATCCTTTGGCCCGCCGGCCACTCCGGCCAACTTCGCTGGCGCGGTTGTCGTCGCCAACGATGGCACCGGTGCCGACACCGCCGACGGCTGCGAAGCAATTCCCGCCGGCAGCCTCAGCGGCAAGGTTGCCTACGTCAATCGCGGCGGCTGCGCATTCGAGATCAAGGCAGCCAATGCGCAGGCGGCAGGCGCGGTCGCAGCGATCATCGGCAACGTCGCCAGTTCCGGCGATCCGGGCACCGCGCCGGGCATGGCCGAAGACGCCAGCGTCAACGCCACCATCCCAACGCTTAGCGTCAACCTCACCGATGCCAATCAGATCAAGGCAGCGGCACAGGCGGGCACGGCGTTGACCGCAAGCCTGGGCCAGGTAGCCGGCCGCTATGCCGGTGCCGATGCCAGCGGGCGTCCGCTGCTGTATGCACCGGCCATCGTTGCCAGCGGCTCTACCTTCTCGCACTTCGAGAGTGTGCTGGTACCCGACGCGTTGATGGAACCGGCCAACAGCCCCAACACCGACGCGGGCCGCATGGTCGACCTGACCTTGGCGGTATTCGTCGACCAGGGTTGGGACTTGAACGCTGGCACGGCGCGCATCGGCAGCTGCGATACGGGCGTGAAACTGTTCAAGAACCCGGGCTTGATCGCCGGTGCCAATGTGCAGGCCCAGGATCGCCTGTGCCGCACCACCGCCAACGGCAACCGTGCGCTCTACCTGCGTTGCATGAACGACACCGCTGCCTCGCTGAAGGCCGTCAACCTGATCAGTACCGTGGAGCAGGCTGGCATCCGCACATGTGCGGCCAAGGTGACGTCGCCGTAAATCCAGTGAGCAGGGATTGCCTGTAGTGCCGAGCCATGCTCGGCAGAGGCTCTACAAGCGAAACCACCAGCTCGTCCAGAAACAGCACTGGATGGCGAACAAAGACCCGGCGCCTTGATGGCGCCGGCTCTTCTTTTTTTTCACAGCACTGATAGTTACCTGGCCTGCAACAACCCAGCTTGCGATGGTCGGCTACTGCGGCCTTGGCCGGTTGCGCGCCTGCACTGCGCTGATCGTTGATGAAGCGCTCCTGCTGGTGTCGCCGGGAAAGCCCTTGCCGAGCATGGCTCGGCACTACATGTGCTTGCAGACAAAAAGAAAGCGCCGGTGTTGCCACCGGCGCCTCTTGTTACATCACTGGTTTGCGCTTACTTGACGCTGACCAGCTTGATCTCGAACTGCACGGCCACGTTCGGCGGGAACGGGGTGCGCGGGTCGGCACCGTAGGCCTTCTCCGGCGGCAGGGTCACTTCCCACTTGGCGCCGGCCGGCATCTGCAGCAGGGTTTCGCGCATGGCAGCCATTTCCACTTCGCTCAGCTTGATCGACGGAATCGACTGTGCCGGGCGAGCTTCGGTCGGACGCTGGCCGTACGGGAACGGACCGGCAACTTCCAGTGCAACGGTGCTCGCCTGGGTCGGCTTGGCGCCGGCACCGGCTTCAATCACGCGATACTGCACGCCGCTGGCCAGGGTCTGCACGCCGGCCTTGGCCTTGTTGGCGGCAATGAACTGGTCACTGCGGGTCTTGTTTTCAGCAGCAGCCTTGTCGTACTCGGCCTTGGCGGCCTGGGCACGGCCCTGCTCGCGGCGCTGGAAGGCTTCAACGGCCGGCTTCAGCTGGTCGGCGGTGATTGCCGGCTGCTTCTTGGCGTAGGCATCCTGCAGGCCCTTCACCACCGAAGCGATGTCCAGCTGCTCGCCACGACCGGTGAGCTCAGCCAGGTTGTTACCGTAGTCATAGCCGAAGTAATAGCTCAGCTTGCCCTTTTCGGACGCGATGTCCTGGGCGAAAGCGGTGCCGGTGACGGCCAGGGCGGCCACGGCGACCGCAATAGAACGCAACTTCATCAAACAGTTCTCCAGGAATGGTGTCTCAGGGCAAGCATGCCGCTAGAGGCGACGGGTTAGGATAGCCGTCACAAAGGCTGTCCGCCACTGACGACGCTCACCTACGACCGTCTTCGACTGAAAGAGTTCAATCCATTACTTTTTTTTAACGTTTCGAGGCTTTCACCCCATGTCCGAGTCACCGGTTTCGATCAGCACCCACGCAGGCGTCCGCACCATCACCGTGCAGCGCCCGGAAAAGCTCAACGCCCTCAACCGGCTGACCCTGGAAACCCTGGATGCCGCCTTCGCCGACGTAGCACTGGCCGAGGATGTAAGGGTTGTGGTCCTGACGGGCGCGGGTAGCAAAGCCTTCGTTGCCGGCGCGGACATCGCCGAAATGAATACCTTGACCCCGGTTCAGGGCCGCGATTTTTCGCTGGTCGGACAGCGCCTGATGCGCCGGATCGAGCGCCTGAACAAGCCGGTCATCGCAATGGTGAACGGTTTCGCACTGGGCGGCGGCATGGAACTGGCCATGGCCTGCCACCTGCGCATCGCCGCCGATAGCGCCAAGGTCGGCCAGCCGGAGATCAACCTGGGCCTGGTACCGGGTTTTGGCGGCACCCAGCGCCTGCTGCGCCTGGCCGGCCGCGCGGCCGCGCTGGAACTTTGCCTGCTGGGTGCACCGATCAGCGCCGAGCGCGCCCAGCAGTTGGGCCTGATCAACCGCGTGGTACCGGCCGCCGAGCTGGAAGCGGAAACCACCAAGCTGGCCGAGCAACTTGCCAATGCCGCACCGCTGGCGCTGCGCGGCATCCTCGACGCGATCAACGTCGGAGGTGAGTGCGCTATCGAAGAAGGACTCGAATACGAAAGCGCACAGTTCGGCCTGGTGTTCTCCACCGACGACATGCGTGAAGGCACCAGCGCCTTCCTGGAACGCCGCAAGCCGGAATTCAAGAATCGCTGAGTTGTCCATGTCCAACGCAAGCGCTACACCCCGCCAACTGCTGCAATTCGTGCTGGACGATGATCTGGATGCGGCGCTGCGCGCCGGGCTGATGGACTACCTGCCGCAGCCCGGCGATGAACTGCTGGATCCTGCGCAGCCGCAACTGCCACGACTGCTCACGCAGGCCCAGCAGCAGCTGCGCACGGCCTGGGCCGCGCGTGAGCGCCATCGCGCCCGCGCCGCGCGACTTGAACGCCGTGATGCCGAGCGCCAGGCACGCCGTGCGCCGCCGCCGGCAGCTGACAGCAAGCCTGCCCTGCCCTCTGCGGCGGCGGCAATCCTGGCACGTGCCAAGGCGCGCGCCGCAGAAAAGCCGGGCAAATGAAGGCAGTGGCAGTGAAGAAAGCTACAGTGAAGAAGACGGCCGACAGAAAAATCGCCGCGAAGAAGATCGCGGTAAAGAGCGCTCCGGCAAAAAAAACCGCACCGCGGAAAAGCACGTTGGCTCGCGGCAGCAAACGCATGAGTGCGGCTGAAGTATTGGAGATGTTCACCCGCCTGCGTGAGCTCAACCCGCACCCGACCACCGAGTTGGAATACAGCTCGCCGTTCGAACTGCTGGTGGCGGTGACCTTGTCAGCGCAGGCCACCGATGTTGGCGTCAACAAGGCAACCCGCAAATTGTTCCCGGTGGCCAATACCGCCCAGGCCATTCTTGCCTTGGGCGAGGAAGGACTGAAGCCTTACATCGCCACCATCGGCCTGTTCAACGCCAAGGCCAAGAACGTGATTGCCGCCTGCGCCATCCTGGTCGAGAAGTACGGTGGCGAAGTGCCGGCCGAACGCGCCGCGCTGGAAGCCCTGCCCGGGGTCGGCCGCAAAACCGCCAACGTGGTGCTCAATACCGCCTTCGGCCAGCCGACGATGGCGGTGGACACGCATATCTTCCGCGTTTCCAACCGCACCGGACTGGCACCTGGCAAGGATGTACGGGTGGTCGAGGATGGGCTGGTGAAGGTGATTCCTGATGAATTCCTGCAGGATGCGCACCACTGGCTGATCCTGCACGGGCGCTATGTCTGCAAGGCGCGCAAACCCGATTGCCCGCAGTGCGTGATCCGTGATCTCTGCCATTTCAATGACAAGACCGCCGACGCAGCGTGAGCGTCGGCGGCTGCCATCTGCACGACACTTTCCCGTAACAGCCCCAAGGCCCAATACGCAGGCCCTTGTGCCACAAGGCCAAAGCTCGTCGTTGAACTGTCACATTTACGCAATCTTTACGCCCTAGCCTTCGCAGCAACCTCCAACCGCCTGCAAGGCTACCCACCCAATGAAACTGCATCGCCAACTCCTTACCGCGGCCGTGGCTGCTGCACTGTTCGCGCCGGCTGCACACGCTGAAGTCGCCATCGACGTTATTGGCGGTTCCGAAATCACCTTCGAAGGCCTGGTCCAGGCCGACGGCAACTGGTTCAGCAATGACAAGGCCGACCTCAATGGCGTTGCCAAGAACGGCAAGGACAGCGAGTTCGAACTGCGCCGCGCCGAGCTGGTGCTGAAGGGCAAGGGCCCGGGCAACATCGAATGGGTGGTCGGCTACGACGCCAAGGCTGACAAGTTCCTCGACACCAACGTCAAGTACAAGCTGGGCGGCAACAGCAACCACTTCCTGCAGGCCGGCCAGTACAAGCAGCCGAACAGCCTGGAAGAACTGTCCAGCACCAAGAACAACGACTTCATCTCCAAGGCCACCGTCACCAACACCTATGCAGTTGCCCGCCGCCTCGGCGTTGGCTACGGCGTTGGCGATGCCAACTGGTCGGTCACCGCTTCGGCCTTCGGCCGCGAGCTGACCCGTGACCTGGCCCATGGCAGCGGCTACGGCGTGCGCGGCACCTTCGCCCCGATCAACGAGAAGGGCAACATCCTGCACCTGGGCCTGAGCTACGTCGATTACGACACCGACGCCGACCTGCTGCGCCTGCGCGCCCGCCCGAACGCCGACCTGGCCACCGTGCGCCTGGTCGACAGCGGCGACCTGAAGGACACCGACCGTCTGAGCACCATCGGCGCCGAAGCCATGTACGTGCATGGCCCGTTCAAGGCCCAGGGCGAGTACTACAGCTCCAAGGCCAAGCGTTACGACCACGACAACTACAGCACCGACGGTTACTACATCAGCGGCGTGTGGAACGTGACCGGTGAGACCTGGGGCTACAAGGGCGGCACCCCGAGCCTCGGCCTGCCGGATGAGCCGGGCCGCGGCATGTGGCAGCTGGGCGCACGCTTCGACCACATCGACCTGAACGACGGCGGCCTGAAGGCCCCGGCCGTGGTCGGCGGCACCCCGCTGGTGGACGGCGTGCTCGGTGGCAAGATGGACATCTGGACCGTCGGCGCCAACTGGTACTGGCGTTCGAACTTCAAGGCCTCGCTGAACTATGTAATGGTCGACAGCAACAAGTACTCCTCGTCCAGCAAGAAGTTCGTCAGCGACAAGCCGGACATCCTGGAAGCGCGCCTGCAGTTCTTCTGGTAAGCATTGGCTGCATGCAATACCACGAACGCCCCGCAAGGGGCGTTCGTCGTTGCAGCGGTTGTGATTTTGTAGGAGCGGCGTAAGCCGCGAGGCAAGCAACGTCGGCGCCCAAGCAATCGCCGCAATCTGAAGGTCTGTCAGCTTCGCGGCTCACGCCGCTCCTACAACGGCAGGCGCCGCTGCGCTTGCTGAAGCTGTGTAAGCTTCGCAGCTTACGCAGCTCCCACAACGCATCCGGGGGCGCTCCAACCGGATGGATTCCATGCGCACCTGCCTGCTGGCACTACTGCTATCCCTGCCCGTCACCAGCTTCGCCCAGGACTGTGGTGATGACGCTGCCGCGCGTATCACCCAGGCGTACCAACAGCGCGACACGGCCGCCCTGCCCGACCGCTCCGGCTGGTCCATCGACGCCGAGCACGGCGCTTGCCGGGTATGGCCAGCGGATACTTCGCTGACCTTGATCGCGGTACCGCTCCTGGGCCCGGAGGGACCCAATGGTGACTCCCAGTCGGGCGACCTGGATGTATTGGTGGTCGACAGCACCAGCCTGCGCCCACGCGCGGGGCTCCGCCTGCCCGAGGTGATGAACAGCGATGCGATCCATGTCGACAGCGTCGGCCTGGATACCGCGCGTTACAACCTCTCGCCGGGCGTACGTGCATTCGGCGTACGCAGCTCACGCAGCAACTCCTCGCAACCCAACCCTTTCAGCGAAACCCGGCTGCAGCTGCTGGTACTCAACGGCAGCAACCTGGAAGCAATCACCGGGCAGATCGTGGTGTCCAGCAGCGGCGGTGAATGGGATACCCGCTGTGCCGGTGAATTCCATGAAACAACGCGCACGCTGGAGCTTGGCCCCTCCCCCGCGCAAGGCTGGGCATCGCTGACAATCCGTGAACGCGGCAGTTCAACCGTGAACCACGAAGATGCCAAGGGTGATTGCGTGGAAGCCCGCGAAGAGCTTCCCCTACGCAGCTTCAAGTTGCTACCAAGGGGCCGCAGTTACCCGCTTCCCAGCGAGGTTAAAGCAACGTTCTGATCATAAGCGCCACTGTCATATGTGCGTCATATGACAGACGCTGCACTGTCATCAAATGGTTATGGAATAGGCGCCGGGGCGGAAACCACCGCACATCAACTCCCAGGAGCCATTCGTGATCCACGCCATCAAATCGCGCGCCGCTGTAGCCATCCTCGCAGCGTCGTCCGTGTTCGCCGCCAATGCAGCCGATGTCACTGGCGCCGGCGCGTCCTTCATCTACCCGGTCATGTCCAAATGGTCGGCCGATTACAGCGCTGCCACCCGCAACCGCGTCAACTACCAGTCGATCGGCTCGGGCGGCGGTATTGCCCAGATCAAGGCCAATACCGTTGACTTCGGCTCGTCCGATGCGCCGCTGAAGCCGGAAGAACTGGCGTCGGCTGGCCTGGTGCAGTTCCCGTCGGTGATCGGCGGCGTGGTGCCGGTGCTCAACGTGCCGGGCGTAGACGCCGGTGCGATGAAGCTGGATGGTCCGACCCTGGCCAACATCTTCCTGGGCAAGATCACCAAGTGGAATGACCCGGCCATCGCCGCACTCAATGCCGGCCTGACCCTGCCGGACACCAAGATCACCGTCGTCCACCGTTCCGACGGTTCGGGCACCACGTTCAACTTCGTCAACTTCCTGTCCAAGGTCAACGCTGACTGGAAGACCACCGTCGGTGAAGGCACCAGCGTCCAGTGGCCGGTAGGTATCGGCGGCAAGGGCAACGAAGGCGTGGCCGCTTACGTCAAGCAGATCCGCGGCTCGATCGGTTACGTCGAGTTCTCCTACGCCCTGCAGAACCGCCTGACCTTCTCGCGCATGAAGAATGCCGCCGGCAACTTCGTGCAGCCGCGTGACGAGACCTTCTCGGCCGCTGCTGCCAGCGCCGACTGGGCCAACGCACGTGACTTCTACCTGGTGATGACCAACGCTCCGGGCGAGCAGGCATGGCCGATCACTGCCACCAACTTCATCCTGATGCGCAAGCAGCCGAAGAGTGCCGAAGGCGCCAAGGCCGCGGTTGAGTACTTCCGCTGGATCTACGCCAACGGCGACGCCCAGGCCCGCCAGCTCGACTACGTGCCGCTGCCGGACCCGCTGGTCCGCCAGATCGAAACCTACTGGCAGCAGAACCTGCGTTACTGAGTAAAGAGCCGGCGGGTCCCTCTCCCTCGCCGTCTCAAGCGCGGATCAAGTGATCCGCGCTTTTTTTTTCGCATCACCTTGTGGGAGCGGCGTAAGCCGCGAGGCTGAAAACCCAGTCCCAGCGGCATTGCCGGGACCACTCCCTGTAGAGCCGAGCCATGCTCGGCTGAGGCTTTAGCGGGGATTCCCCTGCCGAGCATGGCTCGGCACTACGGGGCATCGCCGGATAGCCCCACCTGCGGGCGAAATTCCTGCCTTTCAGGGCGCCATCCACCTATCCAACAGCCATTGATTCTGTGAGCTTTTTCAGATTTTTTTCACGATGTAATCAGGCTGTAACAAAAACATCATTTCATAGCCGCATCCGCCGGCGATGCCGGCATTTACCCCGCTATGGAGTGACGCATGAAGCTGCACACGACCGGTCTTGCCGCCCTTTCGCTGGCCATCGCCCTGGGCCTGTCGGCCTGTGGTGACAAGGGTAACCAGGCCGCTTCCGGCCCAGACGCCGCGGGTGCCTCCGCAGCGGCCGATGGTGACAAGGTTGCCGTTGAGATCTCCGGTGCCGGCGCATCGTTCATCTTCCCGCTGGTGTCCAAGTGGTCGGCCGACTACAACACCGCGACCGGCGCCAAGATCAATTACCAGTCGATCGGCTCGGGTGGCGGTATCGCCCAGATCAAGGCCGGCACCGTCGACTTCGGCTCCTCGGACAAGCCGCTTTCCACCGAAGAACTCGCGCAGGCAGGCCTGGGCCAGTTCCCGTCGGCAATCGGCGGCGTGGTGCCCGTGGTCAACCTGGAAGGTCTGCAGCCGGGCCAGCTGCGCCTGAGCGGCACCCTGCTGGCTGACATCTTCCTGGGCAAGATCAAGACCTGGAACGACAAGGCCATCGCCGATGCCAACCCGGGCGTGACCCTGCCCGACACCAAGATCACCCTGGTGCACCGCTCCGACGGTTCGGGCACCACCTTCAACTTCTCCAACTACCTGTCCAAGGTCAGCGGCGAGTGGAAGGAAAAGGTTGGCGAAGGCACCTCGGTGCAGTGGCCGGACGGCGTCGGTGGCAAGGGCAACGAAGGCGTTGCCTCCTACGTGCAGCAGATCAAGGGTTCGGTCGGTTACGTCGAGCTGGCCTACGCCCTGCAGAACAACATGCCGTATGCCTCGATGCAGAACGCCGCTGGCAGCTGGGTGCAGCCGACCGCCGAGACCTTTGCCGCCGCTGCTGCCAGCGCCGACTGGGCCAACGCCAAGGACTTCAATCTGGTGATCACCAACGCACCGGGCGCCAATGCATGGCCGATCACTGCAACCAACTTCATGCTGATGCACAAGCAGCCGAAGGATGCCAAGCGTAGCGCCGATACCCGCGCGTTCTTCAAGTGGGCCTTCGAGAATGGTCAGGCCCAGGCCAACGAGCTGCACTACGTGCCGCTGCCGGCGGAGCTGGTTACCCAGATCGAAGCCTATTGGGCTGCTGAGTTCAAGTGACGCAATGACGCGGGCGCACCGCCTGTGCGCCCGCCTTTGTCATTGCGTCATCCCCGCGCAGGCGGGGATCGCTCGTGATTCTGCTTTTGTTGTTGCTGTTGCTGTTGTTGCTGCTCTTGCTCCGCCCTCGCTGTTGAAGCCACACGCACCATCAACAGCAAGAGCGATTCCCGCCTACGCGGGAATGACCGCTGAAAAGCGATCCCCGCCTTCGCGGGAATGACGAACAAAAGCAGAAGCGACGGCTAACCCCTCCAACGAGGGATTGATATTTCACCGCATCCACCTGGGCCCCTGCCGCTGCCATGAATGCCATTGCACCGTCCCTAGCTTCCTCGCCCACATCGCGCGACCTGCGTGACGCCCGCAACGAGCGTCTGTTCCGCTGGTTCCTGGTCGCCACCGTCA
This sequence comes from Stenotrophomonas sp. STEN063, assembly GCF_056854515.1. NCBI lineage: Bacteria > Pseudomonadati > Pseudomonadota > Gammaproteobacteria > Lysobacterales > Lysobacteraceae > Stenotrophomonas > Stenotrophomonas sp. STEN063. The sequence goes on along the minus strand of NZ_JBXFWF010000073.1, from coordinate 6,288 downwards.
TCTTCGTCCTGGTCGCCCTCGCCAGCGCCGCACTGTCCATGCTCTGGGGCGGCCGCCACGCGCTGCAGGAGCAGGGCCTTAGCTTCTTCTACTCCTCCGAGTGGAATCCAGTCGAGAACAAGTTCGGCGCGCTGGCACCGATCTACGGCACCATCGTCACCGCCCTGATCGCGATGTTGATCGCCGTGCCGGTGAGCTTCGGCATCGCCTTCTTCCTGACCGAAGTCGCGCCGCGCTGGCTGCGTGGCCCGGTTGGCACCGCCATCGAGCTGCTGGCAGGCATCCCCTCCATCATCTACGGCATGTGGGGCCTGTTCGTGCTGGTGCCGGTGATGACCGAATACGTCACTCCGTTCCTCAACGATCACATCGGTCCACTGCCGGTGATCGGTGCCTTGTTCCGCGGCCCGCCGCTGGGCATCGGCATGCTCACCGCCGGCTTCGTGCTGGCGATCATGGTCATTCCCTTCATCTCGTCGGTGATGCGCGAGGTCTTCCTCACCGTCCCCACCCGCCTGAAGGAATCGGCCTACGCGCTGGGTTCGACCAAGTGGGAAGTGAGCTGGGACATCGTGCTGCCTTACACCCGCTCCGCGGTGATCGGCGGCGTGTTCCTCGGCCTGGGCCGAGCGTTGGGTGAAACGATGGCGGTCGCTTTCGTGATCGGCAACAGCGTGCGCCTGACCCCCTCGCTGCTGGAGCCCGGCACCACCATCGCCGCACTGATCGCCAACGACTTCGGCGAAGCCACCGAGACCTACCGTTCGGCACTGCTGCTGCTCGGCTTCGTGTTGTTCATCGTCACCTTCGTGGTGCTGGCACTGGCCCGCCTGATGCTGATGCGCTTGTCCCGCAAGGAGGGCAACTGATGTCCGCTTCCGCTGATTCGCTGTACCTGCGCCGTCGCGTCGTCAATGTCGTGGCCCTGTTCATGGGTTGTGCGACCGCCTTGTTCGGCCTGTTCTTCCTCGGCTGGATCCTGTGGACGCTGCTGTCCAAGGGCCTGCCGGGCATCAACCTGGATCTTTTCACCAAGATGACGCCGCCGCCAATGCAGGAAGGCGGCCTGCTCAACGCCTTCTTCGGCAGCGCGGTGATGTGTGCGATGGCGATCGGCATCGGCACGCCGCTGGGCGTCGCCGCGGGCACCTGGCTGGCCGAGTACGGCAACGCCCGCAAGGCCGGCACCGTGGTCCGCTTCGTCAATGACATCCTGCTGTCGGCACCGTCGATCGTGCTCGGTCTGTTCGTCTACACGCTGTACGTGATGCAGACCGGCGGCCAGTTCTCGGCATTTGCAGGTGCGCTGTCGCTGGCCTTCATCGTGCTGCCGGTGGTGATCCGCACCACCGACGAAATGCTGCGCCTGGTACCGGTGCAGATGCGCGAAGCCGCGTTGGCTCTCGGTGTGCCGCAATGGAAGGTGATCATGCAGGTGCTGTACCGCAGCGCCATGGCCGGCATCGTCACCGGCATCCTGCTGGCGCTGGCCCGCATCTCCGGCGAAACCGCGCCGCTGCTGTTCACCGCCTTCGGCAACCAGTACTGGAACAGCAACGTCATGCAGCCAATGGCCTCGGTGCCGGTGGTGATGAACCAGTTTGCCGGCAGCCCGTATGAATCCTGGCAGGTGTTGGCTTGGGCAGGCGCCCTGGTGCTGACCGTGTTCGTCCTGCTGGTCAGCCTCTCCGCGCGCGGCCTGCTGCTGCGTAACCGCATCTCGAACGATTGAACTTAAACGATTGATTGCCATGGACCTTCCCATGAACGACCTCAGCAACGCCGTACCGATGCAGCGCATCAACGTGCCCGCCGCCAACCAGTCGCTGCATACCCCGGCGCCGGTCAAGCTGGCTGCACGCGGCCTGGACTTCTACTACGACAAGTTCCATGCGCTGAAGAGCATCAACCTGGAGATTCCGGAAAAGCGTGTCACCGCGCTGATCGGCCCCTCCGGTTGCGGCAAGTCCACCCTGCTGCGCATCTTCAATCGCATCTACGCGCTGTACCCCAAGCTGGAAGCGCGCGGTGAAGTGCTGCTGGACGGCGAGAACATCCTCTCGCCCAAGTACCCGATGAACCGCCTGCGTTCCAAGGTGGGCATGGTGTTCCAGAAGCCGGTGCCGTTCCCGATGACCATCTTCGAGAACGTCGCCTACGGCATCCGCCACCACGAGAAGCTGTCCAAGGCCGACATGGCCGTGCGCGTCGAGCAGGCACTGCGCCAGGGCGCGCTGTGGGACGAAGTGAAGGACAAGCTCAACCAGAGCGCGCTGGGCCTGTCCGGTGGCCAGCAGCAGCGTCTGTGCATCGCCCGTGCCGTGGCCCTGCGTCCGGACGTGCTGCTGCTCGACGAGCCGACCTCGGCGCTGGACCCGATCTCCACCAGCCGCATCGAGCAGCTGGTCGAAGAACTGAAGAACGATTACACCATCGCCATCGTCACCCACAACATGCAGCAGGCCGCGCGCGTGTCCGACTACACTGCCTTCATGTACCTGGGCGACCTGATCGAACACGACCGCACCGAAACCATCTTCTCCAACCCCTCCAAGCAGCAGACCGAGGACTACATCACCGGTCGCTTCGGCTGAGGCTGGCGCAGGCAGACCATGCAAGGGTCCGCCGCCCGCTGGACGCCTGGCCAAGGATGGCCAGGCCGCACTCCGAAGCCAGATGTACGCCATGGATGGCAACGCAGCTACCGAACGAATGCAGTCCCACCCGAACCGTCTCCAGCGAGCATTCCATGAATCTTCCCAACGACCACATCGTCAAGAGCTATGACGAAGAACAGCAGCGACTGGTAACCGAGATCGTGCGCATGGGCGAAATGTCCGTTGCCCAGCTCGAAGCCGCGCTGGACGTGATCGAACGCCGCGACGAGAAGGCCGCGCAGCGCATCGTCGCCAACGACGAGGCCATCGACCAGCTTGAGCAGCAGATCAGCCACGACGTGATGCGCCTGGCGCTGCGTGGGCCGATGGCCCGCGACCTGCGCGAGATCCTCGCCGGCCTGCGCATCCCCGCCGACATCGAACGCATCGGCGACTATGCCGCCAACGTCGCCAAGCGCTCCATCGCGCTGGCCGCGGTGCCGCCGCTGCCGCAGATCCAGGGCGTGCGCGCACTCGGCCGGCTGGCCGCGCAGCAGGTCCGCCGCGCGATGGAAGCTTATCGCGACAACGATGCCGAGGCCGCACTGAGCCTGCGCGCCGACGACGCGCGTCTGGACGCCCAGTACACCGCGCTGTTCCGCGAGTTGCTGACCTACATGATGGAAGACCCGCGCAACATCACCCCGTGCACGCATCTGCTGTTCATGGCCAAGAACCTTGAGCGTATCGGCGACCACGCCACCAACATCGCCGAGAATGTATGGTTCCTGGTACACGGTGATGCGCCGCTGCCACCGCGCGAGAAGCGCGACGAAACCAGCACCGTCGATCACGCCTGATCGACGGTTGTCCGGCCGCTGCCTGCATGCGCAGCAGCCGCGCTGCCATCCGGTCCGCATCAGCCCGCTGCACCTCGGCGTGGCGGGCTGATACAGACTGGTACAAAGCGACACCGTGCAGCCGGTGTTTTTAATCAGTCATTCACGCATTTTTTCCGAGCATCGACTCGTCCGCAGCACTCCCGCCGCGCACTGAGGAATTGCCATGAAGCGTATCGCTGCCACCCTCCTGGGTCTGTCCCTGTTCGCCTCCGGTGCCGCCCTTGCCGGCCCAGCGCAGGATCGTGACCGCGACGACATTCGTCGCGACAAGTCGGCCCACAGTGCTGACCAGCACGCCCAAGGCCATCGCACCAGCACACCTGCACCGGCCGCGCACAACGGCGCCCGCCACGCATCCAGCAACAGCGCGCACCATGTCCCACGCAAGGGCGAGCGCCTGCCACAGAACCAGCGCGGCAACCGTATTGCCGATTACAGCAAGCATGGCCTGCGTCGGCCCGGGCGCGGCAACGAATGGCGCAAGGTCGATGACCGCTACGTGCTGATGGCAGTCGCCACCGGGCTCATCATCGATATCGTCAGCGGCCATCGCTGATCACCATCGCCAGCTGAACCAACACGGGCCCCAAGTGGGCCCGTTGCCATTCCAACGGTGGCAAGGTCATGCCATTGCGCCGGACCGCTTGCTAAGCTCCAGCCTCCCCCCGGCCCAACCACCACCGGAGACACCATCAATGGCCATCGACATCCGCAAGTCCACCACGCTCGCCCTGGGCGCCGCCCTGCTCGGCGGCATGGCGGCCCCTGCTTTTGCCATGACCGACCTGGCCCAGGGCTATGCCCTCGGTGCCAGCACCCAGACCCCACCAACCACCGAGGCACAAGCGGCTACCGCTACCGCGCAAAGCACCGATGCTGCCGCCAAGCAGAAGGCCGAGGGCAAGTGCGGCGAAGGCAAATGTGGCGAAGGCAAGTGCGGTGCCGACAAGGACAAGCCCAGGACCGATGCCGCCAAGGTTGATGGCGAAGCAGCCGCAGGTGCCGACAAAGCCAAGGCCGAAGGCAAATGTGGTGAGGGCAAGTGTGGCGGTAAGCACTAAGCCCTGCACACCACCCCACCAGCGCATGCCCGCCCAGGCCAGCGCTGGCCTGGGCCTGCGGCGCTCGCTGCTCGACGCCTTGCAGGCTGCACCGGCCGGCGCATTCGATTTTCTCGAATGCGCCCCGGATAACTGGATCGGGGTTGGCGGCAGTCTGGGCGAAGCGCTGTCCGCACTGTCGCAGCAACATCCGCTGAGTTGCCATGGCCTGTCGCTATCGCTGGGCGGCCCCGCCCCGTTGGATCTGGAATTCCTTGCACGCACGCGGCGCTTCCTCGACCAGCACCAGGTCGCCCTCTACAGCGAGCATCTGAGCTGGTGCACGGATGACGGCCATCTCTACGAGCTGCTGCCGCTGCCGTTCACCGATGAAGCCGTGCGCCATGTGGCCGCGCGCATCCGCCAGACACAGGACATCCTGGGCCGTCGCATCGCCGTGGAAAATGCCTCCTACTACGCGGTACCTGCGGCGGACATGGACGAGGCGGACTTCATCAACGCCGTGCTGGACGAGGCCGATTGCGACCTGCTGCTGGACGTCAACAATGTCTACGTCAACGCCATCAACCATGGCTATGACGCCCGCAACTTTCTTGCACGGCTGCCCTCGCAACGCATTGCCAGTTACCACGTTGCCGGCCATCACGACGAAGCCGAAGACCTGAAGATCGATACCCATGGCATGCCGGTCAAGGGCGATGTCTGGGCACTGCTGGCCGATGCCTACACCATGCATGGTGTGCGCCCCACCCTGCTGGAACGCGACTTCAACTTCCCGCCACTGCCTGAACTGCTTGAAGAACTGACACGTATCCGCCAGTTGCAGCAGGCCGCCCATGGCTGATTCCTTGCGCGAACTGCAGCTGCGCTTTGCCGCACACCTGCGTGATCCGTTGCAACAGCCTGCTCCGGCAGGTATCGACGACACGCGCATGCAGGTGTATCGCGAGCTGTACTTCAACAATATCCAGAGTCTGCTGGCCGCGAATTTCCCGGTAATCACGCGGACCTTGGGTGAGTCGCGCTGGCAGCAACTGGTGCGCGATTTCTGTCGCGAGCATCGCGCGCACACGCCGTTGTTCCCGGAGATCGGCCAGGAGTTCATTGCCTTTCTGGACAGTCGGCCGGTCGATCCGCAAGCGCCCTGGTTGCTGGAACTGGCGCACTACGAATGGATCGAACTGGCGCTGAAGATCAGCGACGAGCCGCTGCCTGCGCATGATCCTGGTGGTGACCTGCTGGCTGCCAGCCCGGTCTGTTCGCCCAGCTGCCGTGCCTTGGCCTACCAGTGGCCGGTGCATCGGATTGGTCTGGAATATCAACCCAGTGAGCCACCGTTACAGCCGACGTTGTTGCTGGCCCGGCGCGAGGCTCATGGAAACATCGTGTTCTCCGAACTTTCGCCGATGCTGTACCGGTTGTTGGAGAGGCTGGAGCAGTTTCCCGAGCTCAGTGGGCTTGAGCAGCTGCGGGAGTTGGCGGCCGAAGCAGGTACAGCGGCGGATGCTGTTTTCGTCAGCAATGGCGCGGCAATGCTGCAGCAATTGCGGGACAAGGGCTGTCTGCTGGGCAGCTTGGCCCCCTCCCTTGCGCCGAAGGCGTAGGGAAGGGTTGGCTTTCAGGCATTGCCGGGAATGCCCCTGTAGAGCCGAGCCATGCTCGGCTGAGGCTCTACCGGTAAGGCCCTTGCCTGTCTCTTATACACATAACCGAGCCCCCGAGACAAGA
>NZ_JBXFWF010000072.1:0-23865 GCF_056854515.1 Stenotrophomonas sp. STEN063 | reverse complement strand
CCGCCGGCCGGCCGGCCCACCCCCACAACACCCCCCCGGGGGCGCCCCCCCCGGGCCCGCTGGGCCCCCCCCCCCCCCCCCCCCGGCCCGTCGCGCCCCCCCACTACAAGAAACCAAAACAAGAAAGGCGCCTTGCGGCGCCTTTCTTGTCTCAACCGGGCAGGCAGTCACTCCCGCGGCGGCACCACATCCTTGGCCTCGCTGCCGAAGCTGCCATCGGATTCCGCTGCCAGATAGGCAAACACGGTGTAGGCCGCCACATTCTGCGCAAGGGCCTTCGGGTCGATCTTGTCCAAGGTATCGTCCGGGGTGTGGTGCAGGTCGAAATAATCGGTTCCGTCCTGTGCCAACCATGCCCAGGCGCCACCCTTGGCGGCCAGCGGGCTTACGTCGGGGCCGGGGCCGCCTTGGTTGGCGCGGTACTCGATACCCAGCGGCGCCAGCGCTTCGCCGATCTGGCGGGTGGCCTCACGCGATTCCGCCGGATTGCCCGAGCCGGTGTTGAAGGCATAGATGCGGCCCGCGCCGAAGTCACTCTCGGCGGCGATGTGCTGCTGCACGATTTCGCCGGCCGCCACGCGGGCAGCTGCATAGGCCTTGCCACCGTGCAGACCCTGCTCTTCGTTGGCGAAGGCGATGACGCGGATGGTGCGCTTGGGGGCCTGCTTGAGCTGGCCGATCAGATGGCCGGCGGCCATGGTGATGCCGACGCCGGCGCCGTCATCGATGGCGCCGGTGCCCAGGTCCCAGGAGTCCAGGTGCCCGCCGATCACCACAACTTCCTTGGGCAGGCTGCGGCCGGTGATTTCGCCGATCACGTTCTGCGAGGTATAGCTGCCATCCCAGCCGCAATCCAGCGCGATGCGGATGCGGGTAGGGCCGCGCGCAACCAGACGATTGAGCTGGTCGGCATCCGGGCCGGACAGTGCGGCCGATGGCACCGGGGTCAGGCCTTCGTCGTAACGGGTGATGCCGGTATGCGGCATGCGATGCGAATCGGTGCCAGCCGAGCGCATGATGAAGCCGACCGCACCCTTGCGGATCGCTTCGGACGGGCCACGGCTGCGGACACTGCCGCCGATGCCATAGTCAGCGCCATCCCGCTTGCGGGTCATGGTGAAGTCGACATAGGCGATCTTGCCGGCCAGCGAGCCTTCCGGCGCCGCCTTCAGTGCATCCAGACCTTCAAAGCGCACAATCTCGGCTTCCACCGTGCCGGCCGGGCTGCCGCCCAGGGCGGTGATGGTCAACGGCTGCGGATGTGCGCCCAGTACCGAGGCGTGTTCGCTGCGGCGCTCCCACTTCGGGAAGGTCACCGGCTCGGTCCACACCTTGTCGAAGCCCAGTTCCTTGAACTTGGCCTTGGCCCATTCCACCGCACGTGCGTCGGCTTCGCTGCCAGCCATGCGCGGGCCAACTTCGGTAGTCAGCGATTCCACCACCTGCCAGCCGGTGTTGTCCGCCAGCGCCTGTGCACGCAACTCGGCGGCCTTGGTCAGCGCCTGCTGTGGAATATGGGTGGGCGCTGCGTTGGCAGCGGCCGAGGTGCACAGCAGGAGAAGGGCAAGGGAAAGAGCACGGCGACGCATAGTCAATTCCAAGGTGATTTGTCGAGTCAGGGTAACAGTGAGCGGATGTAGGTGAATGTGCCGGTTGGGATGTGTGGAAGTCTTGGTGGTCGCTAGGAGGTTCCCCTGCTGGCCGCCCCCGAGGACATTCGCTAGGCGATACAGGCAGCTGGAACGGTGACAAACAAGCACGGGTTTTTCTTGTGTTGCGATGCAGCATCGCAGGCGAGGCTGAGCACCCCCACCGGTTTGGTGGATTGCTCGGGAACACGTGATGAGATTGCGATACAAGACAGCAGGGACGTTGTTGGTGCTGGCACTGCCAGTACTCGGTTTTGCGCAGGGCCACTCCATGGACGATGTGCGTTTCACCGGGCCGTTGCTGACTCCGGGCCCGGCAGCGATGCCGCAGGGCGAATTTTTCGCCCAGCCGTATTGGATATACAGCCGCACCCGTGGCGTCTACGACGATCACGGCGATCGCCATACGCTGGATGCACACGACAGCAGCCAGTTGCTCAGCCTGCTGCTCAGTGGCGGCATCACCGATCGCCTGACGGGCGAGTTGGTGCTCAATGGCAGCCGCTCCGCGCACGGCGCCCAGCACAGTGATGGCTACCGCATTGGCGACAGCGCGGCTCGGCTGCGCTACCAGTTGCACGCGGGTGATGCACTGACCGGTGGGATGACCCTGGCGGTGATGCTGAGTCAATCGCTGGCGACCGGACGGCATGACCGATTGGGTGAGAACACGTTCAATGGCCAAGGTAGCGGGGTGTATCGCACCAGCCTGTCGTTGCTGGGGCAGCAGGTGCTGTGGCTGCCGAATGGACGGCCGCTGCGTTGGCGCTGGCAGACCACCTGGAGCCCGTCGCCGGGCAGCGTTTCGGTGGTCGGGCGGAGTGTGTATGGCACCGAGCAGGGTTTCCGCGGCATGCTTGCTGCCGGTGCGGCGGTCAGTGGCGCATTGGGGCTGGAGTACAGCATCAACCGCAGTTGGGCTCTTGCCCTGGACCTGACCGCCAGCACGCAGTCGGGCAACGTGCTTGAGGGCAGCGTGGCCGATGCGACCGGCCAGCGGAAGGCGCTGCGCCAGAATGGCTCACGCAGCCGCGCCTTCAGTATTGCGCCAGCCGTGGAATACATCATCAACGACCAGATTGGTGTGCTGTTCGGCGTGCAGACATCACTGCCGGGTGGGCGCAACAGCGCGTCCTACGTCAGCCCGCAGGTATCCATGACGATGACCTTCTGATCACTGCAAACGACAACGGCCGGGAACCCCGGCCGTTGTTGGCAAGCAGGTTGATCGATCAGTGCTTGTTGAGGCTGTCGCGGATTTCGCGCAGCAGCAGCACTTCTTCGGTCGGTTCCGGCGCAGCGGCCGGGGCTTCTTCCTTCTTGCGGGACAGGCGGTTGACCACCTTGACCAGCATGAAGATCGCGAAGGCGACGATGATGAACTGGATCAGCGTGTTGATGAAGTCGCCATAGCCCAGCACCACGGCAGGGATTTCCTTGCCATCGGCGCCCATCTTGGCCGGTGCCAGGGTCCAGGCGAGGCTGGAGAAATCGACGTTGCCGACCAGCATGCCGATCGGCGGCATGATCACCTTGTCCACCAGCGAGGTGACGATCTTGCCGAACGCGCCGCCAATGACCACACCAACCGCGAGGTCGATGACGTTGCCGCGCATCGCAAATTCCTTGAATTCGCTGATCATTCCCATGTGTTTCTCCTAGGTATGCGTGAAAGGGAGCTGGCGCAGACTACTCCAGTGGATGTAATCAGACGATCACGCCGTCGCGCTGTGCGATTTTTCCGAGACGTGCGCTGAAGCGATCACCGGCTTGCAGCGCGGCGACGCCAGCCGGGGTGCCCATGAAGACCAGATCGCCGGCGCGCAGTGCGTAGAGCTTGGACAGTTCGTGCAGGATATCGGCGACGTTCCAGATCATCTGGTCCAGCGTGGACGTCTGCCGAAGTTCGCCGTTGATCTCCAGCGACAGCTCCAGCGGCGACAGATCACCGACCTCGGATGCCAGCACGAGGCTGCTGACCGGAGCGGAATGGTCAAAACCCTTGGCGATATCCCAAGGGCCGCCCTTGGCCTTGGCGGCTGCCTGCAGGTCGCGGCGAGTCAGGTCGAGGCCGACGCCATAGGCCAATACCAGGTCCATCGCCTGATCCACGGCGAGCACGCCGGCGGGCGCATCCTTGCCGAGTGCCACGACCAGCTCCACTTCGTGGTGCAGGTCGGAGGTGGCCGACGGATAGGGGATGGGCGCATCGCCGACCACGATGGCATCGGCTGGCTTCATGAAGAACATCGGCTGGCCGCGTTCGCTGGCCGAGGCCGGCGCGGCCGCGCCCATCTCGCGAGCGTGATCGGCAAAATTGCGGCCCACGCAGTAAATGCGGCGCACCGGGAAGGTGCCACCACCGGCGACCGGGATGCGGGGCTGGGGCAGGGCGGGAATCAGGTCAGTCATGGTTGCGTCCAGGTGAATCGACGCAAAAGTCTAGCGGACAAAAGCGCTTTCTGTTGCGCAGAAACGCTGTGCTGAAGTGCCGGCTTGTGGGAGCGGCACAAGCCGCGAAGCAGATGGTCGAGCAGATTGCGGGTATGCCGATAGTTTCAACCGTGCTGGCTTCGCGGCTTATGCCGCTCCCACAACTTGACCGGCGCCGGGAGCGCTTCTTTGTAGGAGCGACGTGAGCCGCGAAGCAGATGGTCGATCAGATCGCCGACATGCCGGGAGTTTCAACTGTGCCGGCTTCGTGGCTCACGCCGCTCCTACAGTCTGAGGGCACCGGTAAGGCCCCTGCCGAGCATGGCTAGGCACTACCGCTTCTGCTCCCTCCCTTTCGCGTAGCGAAGGGGAGGGTTGGGGAGGGGTAAGCGCTTCGCTGGTTGGTGCATTTGTGGCATCGCGGCGCTTGCTGCATCGCCGGCAAAGCCTCTGCCGAGCATGGCTCGGCACTACATTGCGTGGCTTAGCGTGCCTGCGGCAGGGCGGCCTTGCGCACTACGCGGTACTCGGCGTCGACCACGGTCGGGTCGGCCTTGCGCATGGCGCGGGCCTTGCGCGATGCAAACAGCTTCCAGGCGATGCCGCCCAGGATCATCGCTGCGCCAATGAACACGCCACCGACCACCAGCACTGCAAGGATTGCAATGCCGAGCAGGCCCAAGGCAATGCGCACCAACGGATTGCGCGGTTTGCGCGGCTCGAACAGGTTGCGCAGCTTGGCGAATTGGACGTAACGGATGTTCATGAAAGCTCTATGACGTTGAGTCTGCTGTGGAGTATCAGGGGCGATCAGGCCAATTGCGTGAAGTTGTCGTTAATTGGTGTCTGAATAGGGGGCGCGACACTGCCGTGAGTCAGCTTCGCTTTGGCCCTGGCTGCCCATGCGACAATAAGCGTCTTACTTGTATCGGTGTTCCAATGTCCAGCGCCATCGCTTCCGGAATCGAACTTTGTCCGCTGGCCGCCGTGCCTGATCAAGGCTTTCATGCGGTGGTGGCGGTGATCGATGGCGATGCGGAAACCTTGGTCTTGTACCGCGATGGCGATGCGGTGCGGGCGTGGTTGAACGTCTGCCCGCACGCCGGGCGTGCCCTGGATTGGGCGCCGGGACAGTTCCTCAAGAGCCGAGAAGGACATCTGGTCTGCGCCGTGCACGGTGCTTCGTTCGAGCTGGAAGGTGGTATCTGCGTCGCAGGCCCGTGCAAAGGTGACTCGCTGCGCGCGGTGCCGGTGCTGGTGAGCGATGAAAAGGTGTTGCTGGGCTGAGGGCTGGGCAAGCGGGTTTTGCAGGTGCTGCGGCTTTTGCAGGAGCGTCGTAAGCCGCGAAGCCATTGGTGCTGCAAGGCCGATAGCGTCTGTTGATCGGCAACACCCGCTGTTCGCTAGGTGGCTGGTGGGTCTCCGCCGTTAGCGCCGGCAGGTGCACTGGCTTCGCGGCTTACGCCGCTCCTACAGGATCCCGAGCCTTTCAGAACATGATGTTGATCATGATCACCACGATCACGGTGTAGAGCAGCGATAGCGGTCCGCCGACCCGCCACATCTCGCGCGGGGTGTACTTGGCCGGGCCCATCGCCATCGAGATCACCGGGTTGGACGCGGTCATCAGGTTGTTGGACGCCGACAAAGCCACGATCAGCGCGAACGCAGTGGGATTGCCGCCCGCAGCCAGCGCAAGGTTCACCGCAATCGGCACCATGACAATGGTGGCGCCGACATGGCTGATCACCAGCGAGAAGGCGGTGGTCAACAACGCCAAGGCGATCTCCAGCGCCCACACGGGGATGCCGGCGGGCAGTTTGTCGATGGTGTGACCGGCGATCCAGGCGGCCGCGCCACTGCTGTCCATCGCCCAGCCCAGCGGGATCAGGCCGGCCATCATGAAAATGGTCTTCCAGTTGATCGCTGCGTAAGCCTCGTCCATGCGTAGCACGCCGGTCAGCAGCATGCCGGCCACGCCGGTGAGCAGGGTCAGGGCCACCGGCAGGTGCGAGGTGAGCGCGATGATGATGGTCAGTGCGAAGATCGCCATCGCGATCTTGAACTTGTGTGGGCGCTGCTCGCCCTTTGGGTAGTCGGTGACCACCACGAAGTCGCGGCTCTCGGCGGCAGTGGCCAGGTCCTGCCAGATGCTGTGGAAGACCAGCATGTCGCCGGCGCGCAGCGGGGTATTGCGCACGTCCTCGCGGATCACCTGCTTGTCGCGGTTGATCGCCAGCAGGCTGATGCCGCGTTCCTTGCGCAGGCGCAGCTGCCCCGCGGTCTTGCCGATCAGGCGTGAAGTTGGTGGCACCACCGCTTCAGAAATGCCGGCGCGGGCCGGATTGAACAGGTCGCCCAGCTGCTTCAGGCGCGAGGACATGCGCAGGAACTGGTTCTGCGCGAAGTCCGAGACCTGCCGACGTGGACCCATTACGCCCAGTGCACTACCGACCCAGATGCGCATGTCCGCCGGCGGCGACAGGCGCGTGTCATCGCCGGTTTTCAGTGCAAGGAACAAGGGGGCATCGAAGAGGTTTTCAGCCTCGCCAACGGTCATGCCGACCAGCGGACTCTCGGCGGTGACCAGCAGTTCGAAGACATCGCCTTCAATGCCGTAGGCCTTGGCGAAATAGCTTTCGGTTCGGGCCGGGGCCTGGCCGTCTTCGCTTTCGGTTTCTTCTTCCTGCAGTTTGCGGCTGCCGTAGAAGCGGAAATAGGCCAGCGAGGCGATCAGCAGTGCTACGCCAATCGGCAGCGGCGCGAACATGCGCAGCGGCTCGATGGTGGCGGTGCCTGAGGGCAGGTTGTTGTTGGCCGAGACCAGCAAGTCGTTGAGCAGGATCAGCGGCGAGTTGCCGACCATGGTCAGCGCGCCACCCATCACGATGGCGGCGGAGATCGGCAGCAGCTGCCGCTTCAACGTGAGCGCGGTACGCGAGGCCAGTCGCGAGGCGACCGGCAGGTACAGCGCCATCACCGACGGGTTCTGCATGAACGAGGAGTTCAAGCCGGCGGTTGCGCTGGTCAGCAACAGCAGCCGTTGTTCCAGTCCATGCGAACGCCGCAGCAGCCAGCCGGCGAGCCGGTTCAGTGCGCCGGTACGGTCCAGACCGGCGCCGAGAATGGTGGTGGCGATGATGCTCATCACCGCGTTACCGGAGAAACCGCCGAAGATTTCTTCCGGTGCAATCAGGCCGGTGACGCCCAGCACCACCATCACCACCAAGGCCACCACGTCGGCGCGGATGCGCTCGAACAGGAACATCGCCATCGTGAAACCCACCAGCCCGAGTACGAGCTTCATATCGGTGGTGAGCGTCAGCGCGGTATCCATCAGGGCAGTGACTTCAAAGAGGAGAGCTGGGACGGTTTGACAGTGCACTCTGCCATCAACGCTGCGCAGGAGGCGTGTTCGGCAATCTCATGGAAGCGTGCAGCTGTCATCGCGTCCTCATCACTCAGCCGGCGTCCGTGTTGCCGGGCTTGTCATACAGCAGATCCCAGACGCCATGGCCCAGCTTCTGCCCGCGGGTCTCAAAGTGGGTCTGCGGACGCCAGTCCGGACGCGGCACCGCGCCACGCGGGCCGGCGCGGTTGACCAGACCGGGCGTGGCGTCGAGCACGTCCCACATCTGCTCGGCGTAGTCTTCCCAGTCGGTGGCGCAATGCAGACGGCCGCCAACGCGCAATTTGCGCACCAGCAACTCAGCAAAGGCCGGCTGCACCAGACGGCGCTTGTTATGGCGCTTCTTGTGCCAGGGATCCGGGAAGTAGATGCGGATCTCGTCCAGCGCGCCGTCGGCGACTTCCTTCTCCAGCACTTCCACGGCGTCGTGGTGGTAGAGCTTGACGTTGTCGGCATTGTCATCGGCCAGCGCATTGAGCAGGCGACCCACGCCCGGTGCGTGCACCTCGATGCCGATGTAGTCCTTGGAGGTGTCGAACTGGGCGGCGTAGCGCAGCGCGGCGCCGTTGCCGAAGCCAATCTCCATCACCTTGGGCGCATTGCGGCCAAAGGTGGCGTCCAGGTCGCGCGGCTCGCCATTGAAGTCGATGCCGAAGCGCGGCCAACGGTCGTCGAACGCGCGCTGCTGGGCCGGGGTGAAGCGGCCCTGGCGCAGTACGAAGCTGCGGATCTCGCGGCGGCCTTCGGTCACGGTGAAGGGCTTGGGCGGCGCCTTGGAGCCCGCGCTGTCAAAAGGATTGGTCATCAGCCGATCAGCCCATCAACGGGAGAGGAGGCGCTGGCGTAGCGCTTGCGCGGGATGCGGCCGGCGAGGAAGGCCTCGCGGCCAGCTTCCACGGCCTTGCGCATGGCACTGGCCATCAATACCGGGTTGCGGGCGCCGGCAATGGCGGTGTTCATCAACACGCCGTCGCAGCCCAGCTCCATGGCGATGGCCGCGTCCGAGGCGGTGCCGACGCCGGCATCGACGATGATCGGCACCTTGGCGTTCTCGATGATCTCGATCAGGTTGTACTTGTTCTGGATGCCCAGGCCCGAACCAATTGGTGCGGCCAGCGGCATCACCGCGGCGCAGCCGATTTCCTCCAGGTGCTTGGCCAGGATCGGGTCATCGGAGGTGTAGACCATGACGTCGAAGCCGTCCTTGACCAGTTGTTCGGCAGCCTTGAGGGTAGCCATCACGTCGGGGTACAGGGTCTTCTGGTCGCCGAGTACTTCGAGCTTGGTCAGGTTGTGGCCATCCAGCAGCTCACGCGCCAGGCGGCAGGTGCGCACTGCGTCTTCGGCGGTATAGCAGCCGGCGGTATTCGGCAGGATCGCGTAGCGGTCCGGCGGTAGCACGTCGAGCAGGTTGGGCTCGCCCGGGTTCTGGCCGATGTTGGTGCGGCGGATGGCCACGGTGACGATCTGGGCGCCAGCGGCTTCGGTAGCCAGACGGGTTTCTTCCAGATCCTTGAACTTGCCGGTGCCGGTCAGCAGCCGGGATGAATAGGTTTTGCCGGCGATGACCAGCGAATCGGTGGGGACATTTGCATTCATGCCCGAATTATCACCCATCCAGCCTACGTGTAGTGCCGAGCCATGCTCGGCATGGACTATCCCCGGTAAAGCCCCGACGCAGCATGACTGCGCTCTACAGATGGTGCCGACAGCCGCCGCTGTCGCTCCCTCCCTTTGCCGCAGGCAAGGGGAGGGCTGGGGAGGGGTTGGCTTTTCCGCCCTTTGTGTATGGGCAGCTTCGCGGCTTGCGCCGCTCCCACAAGTTTGATGCTGCGCCGGTAACGCCCCTGCCGAGCATGGCCCGGCCCTACCTGGTTGCGGCGCTTCAGCCGCCGCCCAGCGCGTGCACGATTTCCACCACGTCACCGTCCTGCAGCCGATGGTTCGCATGCTGGCTGCGCGGAATGATGTCGCCGTTGATCTCGACCGCCACGCGGCGTTCGGCCAGCCCTTCGGCGGCCAATAGTTCGATCAGGGTCAAAGCGGGCTGCAGCTGGCGGGGTTCGCCATTCAGATGGATGTTCATGCCGCCATTCTCGCCACAGCCGCGGCAAAAGCCCAGCGGACAGACAGTTTGCGGCGGCGCAGCGTGTGTGTCTTACGCGGTAATGAAAACATAACAACGTGCGGCGGCGTATGTCTGTCCGCTTTCCCCATCCAGGAGTTGAACATGTCTCTTTCCCTTCGCCCGCTGCGCGCTGCCGTGGCTGTTGCCATTGCCTTGGCGGCAGTGCCGGCCATGGCGCAGTCACCGTATTCCAAGACGGTGTTCTTCGGTGACAGCCTGACCGATACCGGCTACTTCCGTCCGGTGCTGATGCAGTTGGATCCGAACGCGTCGCTGGTTGGCCGTTTCACCACCAACCCGGGCTGGGTGTGGGCGGACCATATCGCCGACCAGTACGGTACCAATGCCAGCCCCAACGGCAACGGCCAGACCGGCGACAACTACGCTGTTGGCGGCGCGCGTGTGGGTGTGGACACTGTCGGCGCACTGGGTGCAACGCCGTCGATGAAAACCCAGATGACCAAGTACCTGGCCGCCAACGGTGGCAAGGCTGACGCCAATGCGCTGTACACAGTGTGGGGCGGTGCAAACGATCTGTTTGCGGTGCAGGCGGCGCCAGCGCAGGCGCAGGCCATCATCGGCGCGGCGGTGGCCGACCAGATCGGCATCGTCGGCACGCTGAAGTCCGCTGGCGCCCAGTACGTGATGGTCCCGACGCTGCCGGATATCGGCTTGACCCCGGCCTCCCGTGCAGGCGGCGCCGTTGGCATGGCGCAGGGCACCGCGCTGGCCAAGACCTACAACAGCGCGCTGTTTGGCGGGTTGAAGCAGGCTGGCCTGCAGGTGATCCCGGTCGATACCTTCAGCATCCTGCAGGAGATCGTCGCCAACCCGGGAACCTATGGTTTCACCAATGTCAGCAACATGGCCTGCACCTCGGCCTCGTCGCTGACCTGCTCGCCGTTGACCTTGGTGGCGCCGAATGCCAACAACACCTATGTGTTCGCCGATGGCGTGCATCCGACCACGGCTGCCCATCAGATCCTCGGGCAGTACGCCATCTCGGTACTGGAGGCGCCGCGTCTGCAGCAGATCCTGAGCCATTCGGCACAGACCACCGGTCGCGCCCGTGCCGATCAGGTTGGCGCGCATGTGGGCTCGCGTCCGGCTGATGGCCTGAGCTGGTGGGGCAATGTGCGCGGCGACATGCAGCGTTATGACCATGCCGATCTCTATGATGGCCTGGCACCGGCCGGCCTGTTCGGTGTGGATTGGGCGCGTGACGGCATGGTGCTCGGCGGCTTCGCCGGCTACGGCCGCATGGACGCCGATTTCGGCAACAGCAAGGGTGACTTCACCCAGGACGACACCACACTGGGCCTGTTCGCCGGCTGGTACGGTGATCGCGCATGGGTCAATGGCCAAGTGAGCTACAGCTGGCTGGGCTATGACGTCACCCGCAAGGTGCAGCTTGGCCCGGCTACCCGTGAGCACAAGGGTTCGCCGGACGGCAGCAACCTGACGGCCGCCATCAACGCCGGCTATGAATTCGGCCAGGCTGGCGGCTTCCGCCATGGTCCGGTGGCCGCTGTGGTCTGGCAGAAGGTGAAGCTGGATGGCTACGTGGAAAGCAATACCAGCGCCACCGCGTTTGGCTATGGCGACCAGGATCTGGATTCGACCGTTGGCCGCATCGGCTGGCAGGCCCGCTTCGATGGCGGCAACGTGAAGCCCTATGTGCAGGTCACCTACGACCATGAGTTCGAGGACGGCAAGCAGGCCAGTGCCTGGTTGCAGACCATGGCGGACGTCGGCATGTACAAGGTGCCGGGGCTGGAGTTTGACCGCAACTACGCCACCGCGGTGCTGGGTGCACGTCTGAGCCTGTTCGGTCTGGAAAGCAATATCGGCCTGAGCACCACCACGATGCAGAAGTCCGCGCGTGATGCGACGGTGTTCGCCAGCTTTGGCGGCAGCTTCTAAGCCGCTGTAGCAGCAATCAAGCAGGTGTTGTGTGTGGGAGGCGGTGCCGCGTTTGCGGCATCGCCTCTTTTTTTTGGGGGGATGTGTGGGCGTGTGTTGGGGCTGCTGTTTGCACAGCGCTGTAGCCCGGGTAAGCGCAGCGCACCCGGGGGTGTTGTCGCGTGGATCGAGTTCCCGGGTGCGCTGCGCTTACCCCGGGCTACGGCCTTGTCGTCGGCATTGGTCCGCAGGCAGAAACGTCCGATAAGGCTTTATTGAGCCGGGAACGCGCAGTCGTGGACATTGCTTTGTCCCTGCGTGGCGCATAGACTTCAGCCTCGCCAAAGCGGGCGTAGCTCAATGGTAGAGCTGTAGCTTCCCAAGCTACTGACGAGGGTTCGATTCCCTTCGCCCGCTCCATTCCTGGCGGTTTTTCGGGGGATGCGTGCGGCACGGTGCCTGGTCTCGCTTTACCTGTCGATGAAGGCCCTCCCAACGGCGCGATCAAGATCATCTGGGACCGGTTACGCCGCGATATGCTGCGCGCCTACCGACCACTCCCGCCGCGATGAAACTGGCCATTCTTTCCCGTAATACCAAGCTGTACTCGACCCGTCGTCTGGTCGAAGCTGCACGCAGCCGCGGCCATACCGTGCGCATTCTCGACCCGCTGCGCTGCTATATGCGCATCACCTCCAGTGGCTTCGGCATGCACTACAAGGGCAAGGCGCTGACCGGGATAGACGCGGTGATCCCGCGCATCGGTTCCTCCATCACCCGCTACGGCACGGCGGTGCTGCGCCAGTTCGAGATGATGGGCGCGCGTACCCCTAATCCGTCCGATGCCATCCTGCGCGCGCGCGACAAGCTGCGCGCGCATCAGCTGCTGGCGGCCAAGGGCATCGACATGCCGGTGACGGTGTTCGGTGACAACCCGGACGATACCGATGACCTGCTGTCGATGTTGGGGCCGCCGCCGCATGTGGTGAAGCTCAGCGAAGGCACGCAGGGCCGGGGGGTGATCCTCACCGAGAAGCTCAGTGCCTCCAAGGGCACCGTCGAGGCCTTGCGAGGGTTGTACGCCAACTTCCTGGTGCAGGAATTCATCGCCGAGGCCCAGGGCGCGGACCTGCGTTGCCTGGTGGTGGGCGACCAGGTGGTGGCGACCATGCGCCGCCAGGCGCAGGAAGGGGACTTCCGCTCCAACCTTCATGCCGGTGGCGTTGCCGAGCGGGTGGTCTGCAGCAAGGCCGAGCAGCAGGTGGCGATTCGTTCGGCCAAGGCACTGGGGTTGGGCATTGCCGGCGTCGACCTGATCCGCTCCAAGCGTGGGCCCCTGGTGCTGGAGGTCAATTCGACCCCGGGTCTGGAGGGCATCGAGGGGGTCTCAGGGGACGATATCGCCGGGCGCATGATCGAATACGTGACCAGCCTCAAGCGCTGACCGTCGGGATGCGATTTCTTTGCATGGTTTTAACAAGCCTTTAATCCGGCTGGCCCTAGCCTGTTTCCACTGTACCCAGCCCTCCTCAGTGGGTCCGGTGATCGGGAATTTTTTAAGGCCCTGGCGGTTTCCGTCGGGGCCTTGTTTTTTAGTGGCGGTCTGGGGTGTTTGCTCTATATGCTTGGAGAATGGCCTTGGTGGCTTGGTCAGGTTCCGCCCTTTTTCTTTTCTCTACTGCAAGGAGCTTTTGTGAAGATCAGGAGTCTCGTTATTCTGGCGTGTCTGGTGCAGTCCTTCTCAGCGGGTGCGTCCGATATCAAAGTAGAAAAAAGCATCGACGTACAGGCGTCTTTCGCGGCGCAGGCTCAGAAGATCAGGCAGGATCTGATGGGAGATGATTACGCTGAAATTTCCAGGGAAGATCGCAGCAAGGTCGATTCGGCACTGCAGCGGATGGAAGCGTTGCTCGCGGGCGATGCTGAGATTGCAAAGCTGAATGAAGCCGATAAGGTCCAGTTGTTCAACGACCAGGAACTGGTCAATGCTGTACTGACCAAAGCGCGTGATGATAGTCGCCTTGTTTGCCGTCGTGAAAAAACCGTCGGCTCCCACCGCGCAACATCACAGTGCTTGACTGTAGCCGAGAGGCGTCGGCTCAGGGAACAATCCTTTGAATTGCTTCAGGCTAATCAGCGCGATTTGTCGAAGCCGCAAGTGAACTAAGGGCGGACTAGTGAGAATTCTCGTAATCGAAGACAACAGCGACATCGCTGCCAACCTTGGGGACTATCTCGAGGATCGTGGTCATACGGTGGACTTCGCCGCCGATGGCGTGACCGGCCTGCATCTGGCCGTGGTGCACGAGTTCGATGCGATCGTGCTGGATCTGAACCTGCCAGGCATGGACGGCATCGAAGTCTGCCGCAAGCTGCGCAACGATGCGCGCAAGCAGACGCCGGTGCTGATGCTTACCGCGCGTGACTCGTTGGACAACAAGCTGGCAGGCTTCGATTCCGGTGCAGATGACTACCTGATCAAGCCGTTCGCGCTGCAGGAAGTTGAAGTGCGGCTCAACGCGTTGTCGCGACGCGGCAAGGGTGCGCACACCCGTGTGCTGGAGGTGGGGGATCTGGAATACAACCTCGATACGCTGGAAGTGCGCCGCCAAGGCAAGCTGCTGCAGCTCAACCCGACCGCGCTGAAGATCCTGCAGGCCTTGATGGAAGCATCACCGGCGGTGGTTACCCGTCAGGAACTTGAAACCCGTGTCTGGGGTGAGGAGCTACCGGATTCGGATTCGCTGCGCGTGCATATCCATGGCCTGCGCGCGGTGGTCGACAAGCCGTTTGAAGTACCAATGATCCAGACCCGTCACGGCATTGGTTACCGTATCTCCGCACCCGATGCCTGAATCAGCATTACCTGAGCCTGTGCGCAAGCGGGGGCGGTACCGCCGCCGCCTGCGCAGCCGCATCATCGTCTCGTTTGTGCTGTTGGGCTTTTGCCTGACGGCGTTGTTCGCCGTGGCTGCGTGGAATTTACGTGCCCGTGTTGAGAATCAATTGATTGAGCGGACATTGCAGCGCGAGGTCAGTAATCTGGTTTCTCAGGTGGAGACCAATCCAGGTGAGTCGCCGTTCTTTCTGATGTTCGACGCCCGCACCTGGAGCCCTGAAAACGCTTACAAGGTTGACCCTTTGTACCGCGACCTGAGTGACGGCATACATGATATTCGGCAGCAAGCACCAGATGGCAGCTGGCACGTCTACAAGGTCGCGATAAGCAAGGGTGTCGATCCCAAGGGTACCCCGTTTACCAGTCTGATTCGGTATGACGTATCGGATGCAGCGGAGGCGACGGGCCAGTTGCTACGCTTGTTGCTTATCGCAGTCGTGCTTTTCACAGTGTTGAGTCTGGTGCTGGGCTGGTGGTCGGCTTCTCGCGTCATGCGCCCTGTGTCTGATCTGGCCGCACGGTTGCGCGCCTATCGCGGTGGTACCAAGCACCCTGAGCCTTTGGCGCCGCGTTTTCCTGATGACGAAGTTGGCCAGTTAGCGGAGGCGCTGGATGATTACTCCGAACGTCTGACTGAGGTAGTACAGCGTGACCGCGAGTTCAATGCTGACGTGAGTCACGAACTGCGCACCCCACTTGCAGTGATCCGTGGGGCTACCGAACTGCTGTTGGCGCGGCCCAATCTGGACGAAAAAGTGTTGCAACGTCTGCAACGGATCCAGCGTGCAGAGCAGCAGTGCAGTGACTTGATTGGTTCCTTGCTGCTGTTGTCGCGCAACGAGCGGGCCCAAGGCAGCAGCAACGTCGCAAGGGTCGCAGAGCAATTGCTGGAATCGCATCGGGCTCAGCTTGGCGGCAAGCCGCTGGAACTGGTACTGGAGGGATCGCGCGAGTTGGTGGTCAACGCGCCAGAGTCGGCGCTGTCTGTGGCGCTGGGCAATCTGATCGGGAATGCCGTCAAGTATTCCCAGGAAGGCAGGGTGCTGGTGCGGGTGAGCAGCAATGCCGTGGAAGTGATCGATAACGGGCCTGGCCTGAGCGAGAAAGATGCTGCCAGCCTGTTCCAGCGCGGCTATCGCGGTACCCATGCTGGGCATTCGCAGGGCGGCGGTATCGGCTTGTCCATTGTCAGCCGACTTTGCGCGCTCTACGGCTGGCAGGTGAGTATTCGTCCTGGTAAAGAGCGCGGCGTGATCGCTACGCTGACATTTGCACCGGAGCAGATCTAATTTTGCCCCTGAACCTTGGGTATCTATCTAAGGAAAAAATAGCTAAATCGTGTAGCTCCTGGCTTAGCCAAGCCAGAGGGAGTGAGATTTGGTTTTATTGTGGTCGATGTTGAGATATTCAAAGACTTGGGTCTTTGCTTGTTAAGACGCGGTGAAGCGCAGGTCGTTGTTTGCTTCGGTATTGAGGCTTGTGATTCCAATATTCCATTGCAGCGTTGTAGTAGTGCTCCCGCTTGGGGCTCATACAGGCGATCACCTTGTGCCAGTCGAGCATGCAGCTCTTCGCATGTGACTAGTGTTGACGACTACTGCTGGGGATACATGATTTCGGATTAGTTCCTGACTAGGCTTGCACAAAGCGGATTGGAAAACAGCGCGGCTTTCGCCGCGCTGCCGTAGTTATCTCTTCTCGTAACGAACATATGGAATAGTGCACCCGTCTTCCTTTCGGCATGGCTCGCTGAAAGGATTTTTGCCATCGATAACTATGATTCGATCATTGTTTGTTGGCAGTTTAGGGCTGTTATTAGGCGGGAAGGGTGATGGGGATGGGGTGGGGGATGGCTTTGGCTGCGGTGCATTCTGTGCGAAGACACTTGCACTGATTAGCGAGAGAAAAAGGAATGCGGGGGCAAAGATCTTCCTGTTCATAAAAAACTCCTTTGAGCCATTTGCTCGATTGAATGCTAACACCATCAATCAGAGTGGCGTTTACTTCTTATGCGTATGTCTTTGGCGGATTTTGCATCTGCTGGGGGTAGAGTTGAGGCAGTTCTGAGTGATGCCGGTTTTGTGGAGGGGTGGGTGCTAGCTTCCCGTCCTGTCAGAACCTAGTGGTCAATTCGGGTGAATGGTTTCAGTGGATATCTTTTTATACAGGGCATCTAGTATTTCGATATGCGCCTGCAACGCATCCGGATGACCGTCATTGACGATCACATCGTCAGCCAATGCCAAGCGCTGCGCGCGGCTGGCCTGCGCCTGGATCATGCGTTCGGCCAGCGCAGCATCGATGTTGTCGCGGCTGAGCAGACGTGCATGTTGCACCTCCTCCGGCGCGTCGACCACCAGGACACGTTGCAGCCACGGATAGGTTGCTCGGCCGCCGGCCTCAGTGAGCAGAGGGATGGCGGCAATCGCATAAGGGCTGGTGGCCGCCTCACAAATGCCGCGCACGCGGGCACGGATGGCGGGATGGGTGATGGCTTCAAGCGCGCGGCGTTCGTCGGGGTTGGCGAAAACGCGCTGGCGCAGATGGGCTCGATCCAGGCTGCCATCGGCCTGCAGGACCTCGACACCAAACAGCTCGGCAATCGCCGCAAGCCCGGGGCTGCCGATCGCCACCACCTCGCGCGCTGCGATATCCGCATCTGCGACGGTGATGCCCAGTGCCTCGAAGCGCCGGCTGACTTCACTCTTGCCCGAGGCGATGCCGCCGGTCAGTCCGACGATGAAGCTGCTCATGCGATTACTCCAAAACAACAATGGCCCTTGAAGGGCCATTGTCGCTTGCGATCGCTTATTGCTGAAAGCCTGCCAGTCGCATGTAGCCGCCTATCATCTGGTCGCCCCACATGAAGACCAGCCAGCCGGCGATGGCCAGGTAGGGGCCGAAGGGGATGGGCGTGGCGCGGTCGCGGCCGCGCGTGTACAGCCAGATCGAGCCAATGATGGCGCCAACCAGCGACGACAACAGGATGATTGGCAGGATGCCCTTGAAGCCACACCAGGCCCCCAGCGCTGCAAGCAACTTGAAGTCGCCATGGCCCATGCCTTCCTTGCCGGTAATCTGCTTGTACAGCCACCAGACTGTCCACAACGACAGGTAGCCAAGCGCGGCGCCTATCAGTGCGGGCTTGGTGGGCATGTAGAGGTTGTCCATGCTGCCGATCAGGCCCAGCCACATCAATGGAATGGTGAGCTGGTCGGGTAGCAGCTGCGTGCGCAGGTCGATGCCGGATAGCGTTACCAGGAAGCAGCTCAGCACTATAGCGCCAAAGCCCTGCCAGCCGAAGCCGAACTGCCAGACACTGGCCAGCACCATTAACGCGGTGACCAGCTCCACGATCGGGTACTGGATGGAGATGGGTGCTTGGCAATGGCGACACTTGCCGCGTTGGATCAGCCAGCTGAACAGCGGGATGTTCTCGTACCAGCTGAGCTTGTGCTTGCAGTGCGGGCAGTGCGAAGGCTCGACCACGATGCCGGGCGGTGGCGGCTCATAGATGTCAGGCTGTTCGAGGATTTCGCGCGCATCGCGCTTCCACTGCCACTCCATGCGCTTGGGCAGGCGCAGGATCACCACATTGAGGAAGCTGCCGATCAGCAGTCCCAGTCCGGCCGCGGCGGGGTAGCCGAGGCCGGGATGCTGGTCGAGAAATGCCATTTGCTAATTATCCAACAACAGATGCGAGCTTGAAGATTGGCAGGTACATGCCGATGACCATGCCGCCAACAACGGTGCCAATGAAGACCATGATCAGGGGTTCCAACAGGCTGCTCAGGGCGTCCACTGAATTGTTGACCTCCTGCTCGAAGTACTCGGCCACCTTGAACAGCATAGTGTCCAGGGCGCCAGCTTCTTCGCCGATGGCTGTCATCTGCACCACCATATGCGGGAACAAGTTCACCTGCTTCATCGCCATGTTGACCGGGTAGCCGACCGATACATCGTCACGCATCCGCAATACGGCTTCTTCATAGGTCTTGTTGCCGGTGGCGCCAGCTACAATGCCCAGTGCTTCCACCAGCGGTACGCCAGCCTTGAAGGTAACGGCAGTCGTGCGGGCAAAGCGGGCAATGGCACTGTTGTGCATGATCTGACCGATCACCGGCACTTTCAGGATCAAGCGATCCAGTGTGTGCTGCATCTGAGGAGATCGTTTGTAAAGGTAGGTGATCCCCCCAATAGTACCGACCGCGAGTAGTAGCAGCGCCCACCACCACTTCACCATCAGGCGGGAAGCCGCCACGATCATCTGGGTGAACACGGGTAGATCGGTTCCGAAGCTTTTGAAAATGTCCTCGAACTGGGGGACGACCCAGATGAGCAAGACCGAGCTGACCAGAATGGCCACAGCGACCACCATTGCTGGGTAGAACAGCGCCTTCTTGATCTTGCCTTTCAGTGACTCCAGGTTCTCCTGGTAGTTGGCAATCGTCTCCAGTACGGTTTCCAGGACGCCGGCACCTTCGCCAGCGCGGACCAGGTTCCGATACAGCTCATCAAACTGCACCGGGTGCTTGCTGATCGCTTCGTACAGCGATGAGCCGCCCTCCAGATCAGCCCGGATAGTGCCCACCAGTTTGGCCATGCGCGGGTTCTTGTGGCCGCTGCCGATGATCTCCAGTGCGCTGACAATGGGTACGCCGGACTTCATCATGGTCGCCATCTGGCGACTGAAGAACGCGATGTCCTTTGGTTTGACAGGCTTGCCTGCGGCCCCGAACAGGGGCTTGGGCTTGGGCTTGACCACGGTTGGGGTGATGCCCAGGCGGCGCAGCTCGGCCTTCAACAGGTTCGCATTCTTGGCGTCCTGCTCGCCTTTCATCTTCACGCCGCGCTTGTCTGTTCCCTCCCAGACGAACGGCAGCATCTGGCTGGTGTTGCGTCCAGCCTGCTCTTTATTGATCGCGTTGCGGGTAACGGCCATTTTCTCTCCCCGTCCAGCCATCCCCAGGCCAGACAACATCGGCATGGTAGCTCGTCAAACGGCTGTAGGCACAGTCTGGGAGCAAGCTTTTTTGGAGGGGTAGGTCACATCGTAGTCACCTTTCCGGTGCTGAGCCTGCAATGGACGCTATCCGGGCGGATTGGAGGCTGTTGGATCCCCATGGGTCTGAAGTGGCGGCGCTTTGCTGCGACAACGCCGCTCCACGTGACTTTGGAACAAGGGGGGGGGCTTGCTTGCCAGGTAGCTTTGTGGAATTGCGTCACAAAGTGACGCACTGAGTCACCTTGTGGTGCTGTTCCTGAAACGAGCGAGCGGGGCTTCCTTTCTTTGGCGATGCTGCCATCATTGTCCGTGGGGAGCAGGGGGCTGCTGGGAAGTTGGCACGCAATCTGCTTTGTAACCCCATGCGCGCAGGCATATGTCTGCAACCATGTTCACAATCCAAACCTCTAGGGGATGTACTCATGAAGAAGCAACAGGGCTTTACCCTGATCGAATTGATGATCGTGGTTGCGATCATTGCCATCCTGGCAGCTATCGCTCTGCCGGCTTACAACAACTACCGCGTGAAGTCGGCTGAAGGCGCTTGCCTTGCTGAAGCCAAGGCTTACATGAATTCGGCTGTGGCCGCTATTCAGGGTGGATTCCCGGCTGCCGAAGTTCCGGCACCTTCAGCCAAGGCTTGCGTAACTCCGGCAGCCGCAGACAAGCTCGACAATACTGACGTGGGTGAAACCACTATTTTTACTCCGAAGGATCCGGGTGAAAAAACTATTACTTGCTACAACGACACCGCAGCCTGCGATCCTCCGGCTGCTGCAGCAACCCCGTAAGACTGGGTTGTAGTTACTGAGAACCCCGCTGCGGCGGGGTTTTCTTCAGGTGCTGTGCTGCTTTTTAAGGGGGCGAGATGTGCAGGGAGCAGCGTGGATTTACGTTGATTGAGCTAATGATTGTGGTTGCCATTATCGCGATCTTGGTGGCTATAGCGCTTCCGGCGTATAACAATTACAGGGTGAAATCTGCAGAAGGTTCATGTTTGGCGGAAATGAAAAGCTATGCGAGTTTTGCGCTAGCGACCCTGCATAATGGTGATACGCCGAGTGCTGCGCCCAAAAGGGCTTGTTCGGCCGCCGACAATGCTACGGTCATAGGTGTGGCGGTCACTGGGGCACCTCATGCGCCGGGCGCGAAATCTGTTGTTTGTGACATGAATACGGGCAACTGCGCGCTTTCATCGCCTTGAATTCGTTTGAACTTGCAGGCCAGGGCCGGATTTCCGCTCTGGTTTTTTGTTGAATTCGGATGGTCGGATAATGAGTTGGCCTTGGTACTCCAGTATTGTAATTGATGCGGCTTTAGGAATGCTGGCGCTAGCTCTGGTAGTTTTTTGTTTGGCGTTATGGGTAAATAGAAAGTGTTTGCGGGGTTTGTTTTTTGGGGGGTATGGCGAATCCGTCCGGTTCAATGTAGTTGTTTTTGCCGTTGACACGGTGCTTGTCCTCGGGCCGCTATCACTTCTGCTGGCGTCGGTTGTCGATATGGTGGAGCCGTTCGGTCTCAAGCTATCCCAGCGTGTTCCAGCGGGTGGTGGGCAAGCGCTTTTATGTGTAGTCGCTGTGATTTTTGTTGGCGATTTTGTGTCCTACTGGCGGCACAGGCTTGAGCATGTGGGCTGGTTCTGGAGGGCGCATGTCATGCACCATAGTGATCAACAAATGAATTGGACCACTATCTATCGTTTTCATCCAGTTAATCGTTTGACAACTGTAATTATTGATGGCTGCGTTCTCGCGTTTGTTGGGTTTCCGTGGTGGGCTGTGGCGATAAACTCATTCGTGCGGCACTATTATGGTTCGTTCATTCACATTGATAGGCCATGGACCTTTGGTCGTTTTGGTTGGATCTTTGTTTCCCCCGCAATGCATCGTTGGCATCATGTTTTGGATGGGGAGGGGGTTGGAAAGAATTTTGCGACAGTATTCTCTGTTTTTGATCGGATTTTTGGGACCTATTTTTGTCCTGGTCCCTGCAATGTTCAATTGGGAGTTGCTGGTGTGGGGAAGGGTCATCTGATTAGGCAATACGCGCTTCCTTTCAATCAGAACGATAATGCTGGGTAATTTTGGTTTTTCTGTGGCGCTGCTGTTCTGCAGGATGTTGGGTGGTTGTTTATGTCGAATGACAATTGCATTTTGAAGGTGTGATTGATTGAGTTGGGGCGGTCGGTCCATGTATAACTTGTGCTGATCGCGGTCAATCTTCTTCGATTCTATCGATGCGTGTTAGATCTGCCTGGATAGGGGTTCAAATTCCTCTGGACGGTTTTTCTTGCCTCACGCCTGAGGAGCAAGGGTTGCTTCGAACTAGCATTCCCGAGGTGATTGGACAGTACGAAAGTGAGTTTGCGCGCGTTCGTCCAGCAGGCTTGACGGTGATGCAATTACCGAGGTTCAAGTGCCGATAAGGGATGTAAATTTTGCGCATCTGCAGGCTTCCGCTATGGTCTTTTGTTGGAGTGGGTTTGCTAACTGCTCAGCTTGGGCGAAGTTTTAGTCACGCTTGGTGAGTTAAAGTATCCGGGCTAAGCATGGCTCGGCTCTACATGGGTTGCAGCGTTGCGTACAATCGTCAAGCTGCCATCCGGTCCAGGGGAAACCATGAACACTGCTGTCACCGCCAATCTGGTTGGCATCACCGGGATTGCCCGCCGTCTGGTCCAGGACGGGGCGCTGGAAGAATCGGTGGCTCGCACCGCCATGGCCCAGGCGGGTGAGGCCAAGGTGCCGTTGGCGCAGTGGCTGGCTGACAAGAAGCTGGTGAGTGCCTCGCATATGGCCGCTGCCAATGCGATGGAGTTCGGTATGCCGTTGCTGGACGTGTCGGTGTTCGATCCCAACCAGAATGCGATCAAGCTGGTCAGCGAGGAGTTGCTGCGCAAGCATCATGTGTTGCCGCTGTTCAAGCGTGGCGGCAAGCTCTTCATCGGCACCAGCAACCCGACCCAGCAGCTGGATGAGATCAAGTTCCAGACCAACCTGGTGGTCGAGCCTATTCTGGTCG
Source organism: Stenotrophomonas sp. STEN063 (assembly GCF_056854515.1). NCBI lineage: Bacteria > Pseudomonadati > Pseudomonadota > Gammaproteobacteria > Lysobacterales > Lysobacteraceae > Stenotrophomonas > Stenotrophomonas sp. STEN063. The sequence goes on along the minus strand of NZ_JBXFWF010000072.1, from coordinate 1,419 downwards.
ATGAGGAGCAGATCCGACGTACCTTGGGTCTTTGGTTGGCCAGCAACGAGTCGCTGGGAGAAGGACTTGGTGGCGACGATGAAGGCATGGGCGACCTGGATATCGCTGCCGGCGATGAGGACATGGGGGGCGCTGGCGACACCGGAGTCGATGCCAAGGGTGATGACACGCCGGTCGTCAAATTCGTCAACAAGGCCCTGGTGGACGCGATCCGCAAGGGAGCCTCGGATATTCACTTCGAGCCCTATGAAGATGACTACCGGGTACGTTTTCGTATCGATGGCCTGCTCAAGACCGTAGCCAAGGCACCGGTCAAGTTGAACCAGCGCATCGCCGCGCGTCTGAAGGTGATGTCGCAGTTGGACATCGCCGAGAAACGCGTGCCGCAGGACGGGCGCATCAAGCTCAATCTGTCCAAGACCAAGCAGATCGACTTCCGTGTAAGTACCTTGCCGACCTTGTTCGGTGAAAAGATCGTGCTGCGTATCCTCGACGGCAGCGCTGCCAAGCTCGGTATCGACAAGCTGGGTTACGAGCCGGATCAGCAGAAGCTGTTTCTGGATGCCATCCACAAGCCTTACGGCATGGTGCTGGTCACCGGCCCCACCGGTTCGGGTAAGACGGTGTCGCTGTATACCGCGTTGGGCATCCTCAACGACGACACCCGCAATATCTCCACCGCCGAGGATCCGGTTGAAATCCGCCTGCCTGGCGTGAACCAGGTGCAGCAGAACAACAAGCGTGGCATGACCTTCGCGGCGGCGCTGCGTTCGTTCCTGCGACAGGATCCGGACATCATCATGGTCGGCGAAATCCGTGACCTTGAGACCGCCGAAATCGCGATCAAGGCCGCACAGACCGGCCACATGGTGCTGTCCACGCTGCATACCAACGATGCGCCGCAGACCATCGCGCGCCTGATGAACATGGGCATCGCGCCCTACAACATCACCTCGTCGGTGACCTTGGTGATCGCCCAGCGTCTGGCGCGGCGCCTGTGCAGCAACTGCAAGCGTCCGCAGCAGTTGCCGGAGAACGCGCTGCTGGCCGAAGGCTTTACCGCCGAGCAGATCGCCAAGGGTATAAATCTCCATGAGCCGGTCGGCTGCGAGGAGTGCACCGAAGGCTACAAGGGTCGTACCGGTATCTACCAGGTGATGCCGATGACCGACGACATTGCGGCGATCGTTCTGCAGGGCGGCAATGCGATGGATATTGCTGAAGCTGCGCAGAAGATCGGCGTCAATGACCTGCGGCAATCGGCATTGGTGAAGGCGGCGCAGGGCATTACCAGCCTGGCCGAGATCAACCGCGTCACCAAGGACTAAGCCCTGTAGTGCCGAGCCATGCTCGGCAATGTTTGGCATTTGTAGTGCCGAGCCATGCTCGGCAGAAGCTCTCCCGGGAATGCTCCAGCCG
>NZ_JBXFWF010000071.1:0-24232 GCF_056854515.1 Stenotrophomonas sp. STEN063 | reverse complement strand
CCCCCACCCCCGCCCCCCGCGCGCCCCCCCGGGGGGGGGCCTATGTCCCGCCCCCCGCCAGCGGCGTCTTAGCGTCCCCCGCCCCCCCCCGCGCCGAGGGCGCCCCGGCACTACCGGAAGCAAAGCTTACCTCGCGTACATCGGTTTGAATCAGGGGCCCAGCAGCTCAAAGCTGACGGCATCCCCACTCACCGACGAAGCGCATACCCACACATCAAACAGCCCTGGCTCGGCGGTGTAATCACCGTCCACACCAGTGAACGCCAGCTGCTGTCGGTCCAGAAGGAACTCAACGTCCACCGAGTCGCCGGCAGCTACATCAACCTTACGGAACGCCTTCAGCTCGCGCACCGGCCGTACCCGGCTGGCGACGCGATCATGCACGTATAGCTGCACCACTTCCTCTCCCGCAACCGCACTGATGTTGCGCAGCGTGGTGCGGATCACCAGCTCACCGTCCCAAGCCAACTGCGGCGTGCTCAGGCGCGGCGTTTCATATTCAAAGCGCGCATAGCCTATGCCATGGCCGAATGCATACAGCGCCGTGTTCGGGAACTCGCGCCAGCGCGCCTTGAATTCCGACATGGTCGGCAGTTCGGGTCGGCCGGTACGGGGATGACTGTAGAAATAGGGCTGCTGGCCCGAGGCGTGCGGGAAACTCACCGGCAATCGCGCCGACGGGCTGTAGTCGCCAAACAGGATGTCAGCCAGCGCATGGCCATTCTGCGTGCCCAGATACCAGGTAACCGCAATGGCCTGCGCATCACGCACCGCGTCCTGCAAGGCCAGCGCGCGACCATTGCGCAGCAGCACCACCAGCGGCGTGCCGGTGGCGGCGACGGCTTCGGCCAATGCCTGCTGTGCCGGCGGCAAGGTGATCTCAACACGCGACTGCGCTTCACCGCTGTAACGCTGCGGCTCGCCAACTGCCAACACCACCACGTCAGCACGTTGCGCGGCGGCGACCGCTGCCTCGATACCACCTTCCAGCGGCTCTTCCAAACCGCAGCCCGCCACGACTTCCAATGCCGCGGCATCGCCAAGGGCGGCACGTACGCCGCTCTCCAGGGTGACGTAACGCGACTTGTCGCCGAACAAGGTCCAGCAGCCTTCAATGTTGTCGCGGTCCTGCACGAACGGACCGATCAACGCGATTTTCTGCCCCTGCTTCCTCAGCGGCAGCAACTCGGCTTCGTTCTTCAGCAACACCACCGAGCGGCGCGCGGTGTCGCGCGCCAATGCGTCGTGTTCTGCGATATGCGACTGATCAGCCTCGCGCGCCGGGTCCAGCGAACGGTAGGGGTTGTCGAACAGGCCGATCGCGTCCTTCAAACGCAGGATGCGGCGTACCGATTCGTCGAGCACCGCCATCGGCACATCACCGGCGTGCACCAGCCCGGCCAGATGCTGGTCGTAAAAACCGCTCTGCATGCTCAGGTCCAACCCGGCGAGGAAGGCCTTGCGGGTAGCATCCACTTCATCGGCGGCATAGCCATGGGCGATCAGCTCCATGTCGGCGGTGTAGTCGGAAACCACCACGCCTTCGAACTTCCATTGCTTGCGCAGCAGATCAGTCAGCAGCGCGCGGTTGGCGCTGGCCGGTACGCCGTTGATGTCGTTGAAGGCGCTCATCAGCGACAGCGCGCCGGCATCCAACGCCGCTTTGAACGGTGGCAGGTGCACATCGCGCAATGTCTGCGGCGAGATATCCACCTGCGCGTACTCCATACCAGCGGCAACCGCACCGTATGCAGCGAAATGCTTGGGCGTGGCCAGCAACGAGTCTTCGGCAGTCAGGTCATCGCCCTGGAAGCCGCGCACGCGCGCGGCTGCGAATTCGCAGCCCAGCACCACGTCCTCGCCCGCCCCTTCGGCACCGCGTCCCCAGCGCTGGTCGCGGGCGATATCCACCGCTGGTGCATAGGTCCAGTGGATACCAGCGGCAGTCGCTTCGATGGCAGTAGCGCGAGCAGTGCGACGGGCCAGGTCCGGCTCGAAGCTGGCGGCCTCGCCCAGCGGGATCGGGAACACGGTGCGCATGCCGTGAATCACATCGGAGGCGAGGATGACCGGAATACCCAGCCGGCTTTCCTCCAGCGCCACCTGCTGGATGCGCCGGCCCAGCTCGGCGCCGACGCCATTGAACAAGGACCCGACGCGGCCTGCGCGCACCTGTTCCAGCACCTGCTCGGCATTGCGTACGTTGGCCTCCGGGTTAACGTCCGGGGCGAACGGCCGGACCATGTCGGCGAATACGCTGAGCTGGCCGACTTTTTCGTCGACGGTCATGCGGGAAATCAGGGATTCAATGCGGTCGGGGGCCACCGGCAGTCCTTCATGTAAACGATTTCAAGCGGGCAATTCTAGCGCTACAAGTGTGAAGCGGCTGCCGCATGGCTGCAGCGGTAGTGCCGAGTCATGCTCGGCATCACGCCCCCTCCCTTTGGCAAAGCCAAGGGGAGGGTTGGGGAGGGGTGGTTCTTCGCTTGGAAAGCCCCCAGCCGAGCATGGCTCGGCACTACCGCTTCAGCCCCTCTCCCGCGCGCGGGGTAAGAGGGGCAGTTTGCGAACCATCGGTTCGCTGCCCTCTCGAACGCCCTTGCGCCGGCGCAAGGGCCGGGGCGCGGAGCGGAGGTTGGGGTGAGGGGGCCTTTCGCTCTGGTAAAGCCCTTGCCGAGCATGGCTCGGCACTACATGAGCAACATCTGCCGAGCATGGCTCGGCACTACAGGTGGGTCAGGCGCGCTGCTCGCGGGCAGTCATCAGCATGGCGTCGCTGGATTCCTGGAACACATGCAAACCGAACTCCGGCAGCATCGCCAGCAGGTGGTCGAACATGTCCGACTGGATGGCCTCGTACTTGGCCCAGGCGGTTGAGGAAGTGAAGCAGTAGATCTCCAGCGGCAGGCCCTGCGGGGTCGGCGCCATCTGCCGCACCAGCAGGGTCATGTCCTGATGGATGCCGGGGTTGTTCCGCAGGTACAGCTCGACATAGGCACGGAAGGTGCCCAGATTGGTCAGCCGACGCGCATTGACCGGTTCCGGATGCGCCTGCGCCACCTCCGCATTCCACTGCTGCAGCTCCTGCTGCTTGCCCGCCAGATAGTCATCCAGCAACGCGATCTGGCCCAATCGCTCCAAACCACCCGCATCGAGGAAACGCACGCTGTGCTGGTCCAGGTAGATCGAACGCTTGATCCGGCGTCCGCCTGATTCCTGCATGCCGCGCCAGTTCTTGAACGACTCGGTAACCAGCTTCTTGGTCGGGATGGTGGTGACGGTCTTGTCCCAGTTCTGCACGGTGACGGTGTGCAGGGCGATATCGATCACATCGCCATCGGCGTTCTGGCTGGGCATTTCGATCCAGTCGCCGATGCGCACGCGGCCATCGCCGCTGATCTGCACGCTGGCCACCAGCGACAGGATGGTGTCCTGGAAGATCAGCATGAACACCGCCGTGGCCGCGCCCAGGCCAGTGACCAGATGCAGCAGCTCCACGCCGACCAGGATCGCCACGATCGACAGGCCGGCAAACACGAACACCACGATCTTGACGACCTGCAGATAGCCCTTGATCGGCTTGTTGCGGGCATCGGCGCGCCGCTCGTAGAAATCGTTGAAGGCATCCAGCGCGTGCGACACGGCCATCGCGATGGTCAACACCGTCCATGCATGACACAGCGCCTTCAAACCGCTCACCAGCCCCGGCGGCAGCTCCGGCACGATGCTCAAACCCGCAGCAAGCACCACCGATGGCACGATATTGGACAGCCGTGCAATTACCCGCAGCGGCTGCCTGGCGTTGTGGTTGGGACCGGAGAAGCGCTCGATCATCGAACGCAGGCCACGCAACAGGATGCGCTTGGTGACGAAGTTGGCCAGCCATGCCACCAGCAGCAATCCCGCCAGCACCACCGCCGGGTAGGCCATCGGGTACGGCGCCAGCATGTTCTCCAGCTGATCCAACCAACGAATTCCCATTACCGCCATCGTGCACTTCTCCTTCTACTCGTACCGCAGAAACAACCTGTCCAAGCGCATTGCTTGATCGGACAGGCATGACTCAGGCCGCGCACCGCAGTGCGCGCGACCGGATTACAACAGGCTCAGACGTCAGCGCGGCTACGCTCGATGATCACGCCAACCGCACGCGCACCGCGCACCGCGCCGGGCTTGCTCAGCTTCAATCGCAGCCATTGCACGTTGAATTCGTCCAGAACGATCTGCGCGCAGCGCTCGGCCAGCGTTTCCACCAGGCCAAAATCAGAAGCGCGCACGAATTCCATCAGGCGCTTGCTGACGGCCTTGTAGTTCAGCGTGTCGACGATGTCGTCGCTGGCCGCGGGCTTGCGGTTGTCGAAGCCCATTTCAAGATCAAACACCAGGGTCTGGCGGATGCGCCGCTCCCAGTCATAGATGCCGATCAGGGCGTCGATTTCGAGCCCTTCGATGAATACCTTGTCCATTGCATCTGTCGTATTGGATGAATACGACATGGTAACGGCAGCAGACTGAGCCTGCCGTGGACGAGCACGGCAAGCCTGCTTTTCAGCCCTGCAGCGGCGGTAGCAAGGCCATGTCCCAGCGCGGCGTCACCTTGATCTCGGCCGGGCCGTGCTGGCCGGCCTGCAGGCGCAGGGCGCCAGCGAAGGCGATCATCGCGCCGTTGTCGGTGCACAGTGCCGGCCGCGGGAAGCAGACCCGGCCGCCGCGGCGCTGGGCATCGTCCTGCAGCTTGGCGCGCAGGCGCTTGTTGGCGCCAACACCGCCGGCCACCACCAATACGTCGCAGCCGGCCGCATCCAGCGCGCGGCCGCACTTGATCACCAGGGTGTCGACCACCGCATCCTCGAAGCCGCGGGCGATGTCGGCGCGGGTCTGCTCGGTCTGGTCGCTGTCGCGCCAGGCCATCAGCACCTGGGTCTTCAAGCCGGAGAAACTGAAGTCCAGTCCTGGCCGGTCGGTCATCGGCCGGGTGAACTTGTAGCGCCCCGGGGTGCCGATCTCGGCCAGCTTGGCCAGCTGCGGCCCGCCCGGGTACGGCAGGCCCATCATCTTGGCGGTCTTGTCGAAGGCCTCACCGGCGGCATCGTCTAATGTCTCGCCGAGCAGGCGGTACTTGCCGATGGCGTCCACGGCAATAAGCTGGGTGTGGCCGCCGGAGACCAGCAAGGCCACGAACGGCGCTTCCGGCGGGTCGTCTTCCATCAGCGGCGCCAGCAGGTGGCCTTCCATATGGTGTACGCCGATGGCCGGCACATCCAGGCCCCAGGCCAGCGAGCGGGCAACGCCGGCACCGACCAGCAACGCCCCGACCAGGCCGGGGCCGGCGGTATAGGCCACGCCCTCGATCTCGGAGATGGCGATGCCCGCCTCGTCCAGGGTCTGCCGGATCAGCGGCAGGGTCTTGCGCACGTGGTCGCGGCTGGCCAGCTCCGGCACCACGCCACCGTATTCGGCGTGCAGCGCAATCTGGCTGTAGACGGCATGCGCACGCAGCGCGGCCGCCCCGGAGAGTGAGGTGTCGTAGACGGCTACGCCCGTCTCATCGCAGGATGATTCAATGCCAAGGACTTTCATAAGGCGTATTGTGGACCTCTCTGACGCCCCAGCCAAATCGCGGGGGTTGCACGTCCGCGCAAAGGGACTATAATGCGCGGCTCACCGGGTGTGTCCCGGTTTTTCTACAGAGTCCCCGGAGATTCCATGCCCAGCGTTAAAGTCCGCGAGAACGAGCCCTTTGAGTTTGCTCTTCGCCGCTTCAAGCGCACTTGCGAAAAGGCCGGCGTGCTGGCCGAAACCCGCAAGCGCGAGTTTTACGAAAAGCCGACCCAGGAACGCAAGCGCAAGGCTGCTGCAGCCGTGAAGCGCCAGCTGCGTCGTTCCTCGCGCGACGTCACCAAGCGTCAGCGCCTGTACTGATCGTACGCAACTCCTGAACGGGGGGCTCCGGCCTTCCGTACTGGGGTGAAAGCCGGCACGCGCAAGCGTAGCCGGCTTTTTGCGTTCCAGACGCCGGCAATGCTGACGTCTTTTCCCATATTCCCGACCCAAAGAGGTGCTCCATGAGCCTGAAGCAACAGCTGACCGAAGACATGAAGGCCGCCATGAAGAGCGGCGACAAGCACTCGCTGGGCGTGATCCGCCTGATCAATGCCGCCATCAAGCAGCGCGAAGTGGACGAGCGCATCGAGCTGACCGACACCGACGTGATCGCCGTGCTGGACAAGATGGTCAAGCAGCGCAAGGACTCGGTCACCCAGTACGAAGCCGCCAACCGTGAAGACCTGGCATCGGTCGAGCGCGACGAGATCGTGGTCATCGAGCGTTACGTGCCGGCCAAGATGGGCGAAGCCGAGATCCAGGCCGCCATCGCCGCCGCCAAGGCCGAAACCGGCGCCAGCAGCGCTGCCGACATCGGCAAGCTGATGGGCGTACTCAAGCCCAAGCTGGCTGGACAGGCCGACATGGGCCTGGTGTCCAAGCTGGTCAAGCAGGCCCTGGCCGGCTGATCCTGGCTGCCGAGGTTGTGCGACAAGGCCCGCCAAGTGCGGGCTTTGTTGTTTTTGCCGCACGCTTTTTTGTGGGAGCGGCATAAGCCGCGAAGCCCGGTGCAATGAAATCACCTACTGGCCGGCGATCTGAGGGATCGGTGGCTTCGCGGCTTACGCCGCTCCCACATCTGTTGTGCATTTTCGGGTAAGCCCCTGCCGAGCATGGCTCGGCACTACGGGTGTGGGCCGAATGGCCGCCGGGGACCGCCCCATTCACCCGCCCCGAAGCCCGGCTTTGCTAGAACAGAGCCCTGCCTTCACGCGATCCATCTGATGCCTGCACCCCGCCCCACCCTGCATTCGCTCAAATCCCGGCTGGAGATGCTCCAGCAAAGCCTGCCGGCTGCCTTGGTGCGCCGCTTCGTCGAAACCGACGTGATGACCCAGGCGGCATCACTGGCCTTCTATACCCTGCTGTCGCTGGCGCCGCTGCTGGTCCTGCTGCTGTGGCTGACCGCCTCACTGTACCCGCCAGCGCAACAGACACTTATCGAGCAGATCGGCTCACTGGCCGGCCCCAGCGTGGCCGAGGTGGCCCGTACGGTGATCACCAACGCCAGTGCCCAGCCCGACCTGGGCTCGTTTGCCGGCATCTGGAGCCTGGTCCTGCTGTTCATCGGCGCCACCGTGGTATTCGCCCAGCTGCAGGCTGCCTTGAACCTGATCTTCCGTACCGACTCCAAGCGCTTCGAAGGCATCTTCGGCTGGCTGAAGAAGCGGGTGTTCTCGGCCGGCGTGGTGCTGGCACTGGGCTTCCTGCTGATCGTGTCGATGGTGGCCACCACTGCCCTGCAGGTGATCTTCTCGCACCTGCCCTCTGCCCTGCCGGCGGTGGGCTATGTGACCACCCTGTTGTTGTACGCACTGGGCTTTGCCTTCCTCTACCACTACCTGCCGGACCGACCGGTGGACTGGCGCCAGGCCTTCCTCGGCGGCGTGATCACCGCGATGCTGTTCACCCTCGGCCGCTATGCGATTGGCCTGTACATCGCAAACGCGGCGCCGGGCAGCGCCTATGGTTCGATGGGCACGCTGGTGATCATGCTGGTGTGGATCTACTACGCCAGCGTGGTGTTCTTTGGCGGCGCACTGATCACCGCGGTGATCGATGAGCGGGCGTATGCGCGGCGCAAGGTGGCGGCTGAGGCCGAGGTTGATGTTGGGGCTTTGGACTGACGGCAAGCGCAGAAGCAAAAGCCCCCTCCCCAGCCCTCCCCTTCGCTACGCGAAAGGGAGGGGGCAGAAGCCACTCCCTCCCTTTGCCGCAGGCAAGGGGGTGAAGAAGGTCTGCTTGCGCGGCACTGCCGCGCGACCTGATGAACGACCGAAGGCTATGCCTTCGGGCCGGACGGGTTGGGGAGGGGTCGCCTTGCGCCGTTGACTGAAAACCATCAAGCCCAACATCCAGCCAGCACCAGCCCAGCCTAGTACACTCCCCTTCCCCCCTTTCATCGCGCCCCGCCAACCGGCGGCGCTGTTCATTTGCCGCATGGCCCGACTTCCCGACGCGTTTATTGACGACCTGCTGGCCCGCACCGACATCGTCGAAGTGGTGGGCTCACGTGTGCCGCTCAAGCGCCAGGGCAAGGAATACGCGTCGCGCTGCCCGTTCCATGACGAGCGCTCGGCCTCGTTCACGGTCTCGCCGACCAAGCAGTTCTATCACTGCTTCGGCTGTGGCGCGCATGGCACCGCGATCAGCTTCCTGATGAACTACGACCGCCTCGAGTTCCTCGACGCGGTGGATGAACTGGCCAAGCGCGTGGGCATGGAAATCCCGCGCGAAACCAACGCACGCACGCCGCAGCAGCAGGACGACAGCCGCGACCAGTACTCGGCGCTGGATGCCGCCACCCGCTTCTTCCAGAAGCAGCTGGAAGGCAACGACAAGGCCCGCACCTACCTCGATGGCCGTGGCGTCGATGCCGACACCCGCGCCCGCTTCTCCATCGGCTATGCGCCGGATGGCTATAGCGCGCTGAAGGATGCACTGGGCAAGGACGAGCGGCGCATGAAGCTGCTCGAACGCGTCGGCCTGTTCTCCAAGAACGACCGCGGCCACGTCTACGACAAGTTCCGCGACCGGGTGATGTTCCCGATCTTCGACCGCCGTGGCCGCGTCATCGCCTTCGGCGGCCGTGTGATGCAGAAGGACGACGGCCCCAAATACCTCAACTCGCCGGAAACCGCGCTGTTCCACAAGGGCCGCGAACTGTATGGCCTGTGGCAGGTGCGCCAGGCCAACCAGAAGATCGAACGCCTGATCGTGGTGGAAGGCTATATGGACGTGGTCAGCCTGTTCCAGTTCGGCGTCACCCAGGCGGTGGCGACGCTGGGCACGGCGACCACGCCGGACCATGCCGAGCTGCTGTTCCGCAACGCGCCCGACGTGTACTTCTGCTTCGACGGTGATGCCGCCGGTCGCCGTGCCGGCTGGCGCGCACTGGAGTCGGTGCTGCCGCGCATGAAGGACGGCCGCCAGGCCTTCTTCCTGTTCCTGCCCGATGGCGAGGACCCGGACACCATCGTGCGCAAGGAAGGCGCCGACGCTTTCGACGCACGGCTCAAGCAGGGCACGCCGCTGTCGCAGTTCTTCTTCGACGAGCTCAGCCGCGAGATCAATCTAAGCACGCTCGACGGCAAGGCGCGCCTGGCCGAACGCGCGAAGCCGATGCTGGCGCAGATTCCCGATGGCGCCTTCGGCGACCTGATGAAGCAGGAGCTGGCGCGCCTGACCGGCATCGGCAGCACGGCAACGGCCGCAGCGCCTGCGGCGCGGCCACCGATGCGCAACAACGCGGTGCCTGCGCAGAAGCGCAGCCTGGTGCGTGCCGCCATTGCCATCCTGTTGCAGCAGCCCTCGCTGGCGATGAGCCTGGAAGGTCACCACGCCATCGGCGGCCTGCGCCTTCCCGGCATCGAACTGCTGGTCGAGCTGTTGAACCTGGTACAGCAGCGCCCGGACATCAGCACCGGCGCCCTGCTCGAACACTTCAACGAGCGCGAAGAACAGGCCGCATTGCACAAGCTGGCCGCGCAGGCGCTGCCCGGCGATGAAGCGATGTGGGCACAGGAACTGCAGGACGCCGTGCTGCAGCTGGAGAAGCAACTGCTGACCCAGCGCCTGGACGAGCTGCAGGCAAAACAACGCCAGCAAGGCCTGGACGACACCGACAAATACGAACTGCGCGAGCTGCTCAAGGCCCGCGCCAGTCTGCGCCTCTGACATCTGCAAGGGAGCACTGCATGTACACCTACCGCCTGTCACTGCTCCTCTCGCTGCTGCTCGCCGCCAACGCCTACGCTGGCGATGCGGCGTTGCGCCAGCCGCGCCCGGACCTGATCACCGCCGGCCAACCCAGCGCACAACAGCTGCGCGATGCCGCCGCCAATGGCGTCACCACCGTCATTGATCTGCGCCGTGCAGATGAAGATCGCGGCTACGACGAAGCCGCCTTGGCCGAACAACTTGGCCTGCGCTATGTGCGCCTGCCCATCGCCGGTGCTGGCGACATCACCGAAGCCAACGCGCGCACGCTGGACCGCCTGCTCAAGCAGGACAGCGGCAAGACCCTGCTGCATTGCGCCTCCTCCAACCGCGCTGGCGCCTTGCTGTCGGTGATCGACGCACGCATCAACGGCGCATCGGTGGACGACGCACTCAAGTTCGGCCGCGATGCAGGCATGACTTCACTCGAGCCCGCTGCACGCGCTGCACTGGACACACCCACACCCTGATCAGGAGGCATTGCCGACATGACCCGCTGGTGGTCGCGACTGCGACCGGACAACTTCACCCTCGCCCTGCTCGCCACCGTTGCCCTGGCCAGCGTGCTGCCACTTACCGGCGCCGCAGCCAAGGGCTTCGACCACTTCACCGATGTCGCCATCGCCGCGCTGTTCTTCCTGCATGGCGCGCGCCTGCCACGCGAATCCATCGTCGCCGGCCTGCTGCACTGGCGCCTGCACATCACCATCCTGGCCTGCACCTTCGTGCTGTTCCCGCTATTGGGATTGGCGATGAAGCCGCTGGCCGGCTGGGCGCTGACGCCCGAGCTCTACATCGGCGTGCTGTTCCTGTGCGCCCTGCCCTCAACCGTGCAGTCCTCGATTGCCTTCACCTCGATTGCCGGTGGCAACGTGCCGGCAGCGGTGTGCGCGGCTTCGTTGTCGAGCATCCTCGGCGTGTTCCTGACCCCGTTGCTGATGACCGTGCTCGCCGGCTCGCAGGGCGGCATGGCCAACCCGCTGCATGCGGTCGGCGCGATCATGCTGCAGCTGCTGGTGCCATTCGTACTTGGCCACCTGCTGCGGCCGTGGATTGGTGGCTGGATCGAGAAGCGCCGCGGCCTGCTGCGTTACACCGACCAGGGCACGGTGCTGCTGGTGGTCTACGCCGCCTTCGGCGAATCGGTCAGCGAAGGCCTGTGGAGCAAGACCCCGCCGCTGTCCTTGCTGGCTGCTGCGCTGGTTGCAATTGTGTTGTTGGCCATCGCCATGCCCGGCATCACCTGGCTGGCACGGCGGCTGGGCTTCAACCGTGCCGACCAGATCACCATCATGTTCTGCGGCTCCAAGAAGAGCCTGGCCACCGGTGTGCCGATCGCCAAGGTGTTGTTTGCCGGCGGCAGCCTCGGCGCGATCGTGTTGCCGATCATGATCTACCACCAGATCCAGCTGATCGTCTGCTCGATGGTGGCGCAGCGGTATGCGAAGCAGAATGCTGGAGCAACCCAGCAATAAGCCGAACCGGATTTGTAGGAGCGGCGTAAGCCGCGAAGCCACCAATGCATCCAATAGCAGCGCGCACCGCAATCAAACATTCCGTGATTGCAGTTTCTCCCGCAGCCGGAACGACCATCAGCTTCGCGGCTTACGCCGCTCCTACAAAAAAAGGCCGGCGAATGCCGGCCTTTTCATTGCTCGATCACAACCAGGGCAACAGCCAGTGGTCGACCAGCAGGAAGGCGAACAGCGCCATCAGATACACGATGGAATAGCCGAACATCTTCATGTTGAACATCTCGTCCGGCGGGTTCTGCATCTTCCATGCGTACCAGAGGAACACGATGTTCAACACCGTTGCCCCGCCCAGGTAGAACATGCCGCTCATGTCGATGGCCACCGGCAGCAGCGTCACCACCGCCAGCACCACCGAGTACGCCAGGATCTGCTTGCGGGTATGTGGCACGCCGTGGGTCACCGGCAACATCGGGATCTCGGCCTTGGCGTAGTCAACGCGGCGGAAGATGGCCAGTGCCCAGAAGTGCGGCGGAGTCCAGATGAAGATGATCAGCACCAGCAACGAGGCGTAGGCCCAATCCGAGCTGCCCTGCATGCCGGTGATCGCTGCCCAGCCCAGCAGCGGCGGCGTTGCGCCTGCCAGGCCACCGATGACGATGTTCTGCGAGGTCGCCCGCTTCAGGTAGACGGTGTAGATCACCGCATAGCCAATCAGCGAGGCGAAGGTCAGCACTGCGGTGATCACGTTCACCCACAGCACCAGGATGGTCATCGACAGCGCGGTCAGCGCGCCGGCAAACACCAGCACCTGCCGCGGCGAGACCTTGCCGACCACCAGGGGCCGCCACGAGGTACGCGCCATCTGCGCGTCGATGCGCGCATCCAGCAGCTGGTTGATCGCCGCTGCGGCCGAGGCCGACAGCCAGATGCCAAGGAAGCCGAGCAGACCGGTCACCACCTGCGCGGTGGTGGGCAGGCCCGGAATGGCCAGGCACATGCCGACCAGGGCGGTGAACACAATCAGTGCCACCACCTTCGGCTTGGTCAGGTCCCAGTAATCACGCCATGTTGTACGCATCATTCACTCCGGGGCGCGCAGCCGCGCCAGCAGCGTGACCAATACAAACAACAAGGCAACCGCACCGCCGCTGTGCATCACCGCCACGGCCAGCGGCAATGCCAGCTTGACGTTGAGCACGCCCAGGGTGACCTGCAGCAGCAACAGCACGATCACGGCGCTTGCCCAACCACGCATGCCCGGCAGGCGGAACATGCGCACCGACAGCACCAGCAGGTACAAGGCCACCAGCACCGCGAACATCCGGTGCGCCATCTGGATGGCGATACGCGAGGCGCCATCGAGCACGCCGCCTTCGTAATCCACGCCGATGCCACGCCACAGGGTGAAGCCTTCGCTGTAATTCTGCTGCGGCCACCATTGGCTGACGCAGCGCGGGAAGTTGTCCAGCGAGGCACTGCCGCCACCGCAGGCCAGTGCCGCGTAGTTGGCACTGACCCAACCGCCGAGCGCGATCTGCAACACGACCAGGGCAACGGCGCCACGCAGCCACCAGCGCAGGCGCGGCGCCTCGGCCAGGGTGATCGGCAGATGCGTGGCCTTCCACGCCATCCACACCAGCATGCCGAACATCAGCATGCCGCCGAGCAGGTGGCCCATCACCACGATGGGCTTGAGCAGCCAGGTGACCGTCCACATGCCGAGCAGGGCCTGGAACACCACAACCGCCAAGGTCAGCACGGCCGCGCGCGCCAGATCGATGTTGGACCAGCGCAGCGCCGCCAGCAGCAGGATTGCTTCGCCACCGATGGCGAGCACGCTGGAGGCCACGTGCTCACCGCGCATATAGAGCGGTATCGCCAGCGCCACCAGCGCCGAGGCGGTGACGATCTGGGCAATGCCATGCTTGCGCCGGCGTGCCGCCAGCAATGCCAGGGTCAGCACTTCAACGCCAAGCAGGCCGGCCAGGAAACGGTGCACCTGTTCACGCCAGGCCTTGTGGGTCTCCAGCGGACGGATCTCGCTGGCCACGTGCTGGGCGGCTTCCATCTGCGTCTGCGGCCAGGTCACGCGGCCATAGCAGGTAGGCCAATCCGGGCAGCTCAGGCCGGCATCGGACAGGCGCACGAAGGAGCCGAACATGATCGTGCTCGCCGTCATGATCAGTGCGAACCACGCCAGTCGGTGGAAATTGCGGTACAGCGCCGGACGCGCGGAGGCATTCATCGAACGGAACTCACATCAGTTTCAACAGCTTGGATAGATCAGCCCGCAGTCCACCCGGTTCAAAACCCGGCGCATAGCGGAATACCACAAAGCCATTGGGATCAATCACATACACCGGGGTACCGGCCGGGTCATCAACCCCCGGCAGCTTGCCCCGGAACGCAGGCTGGGGCTGCAGCACCTTCAGTGCCGGCGTCGCAGCCACCTGCTCAGGCGGCGTACCCAGCCACAATATCTCGACATTATCCGCGTTATGCCCGAACAACTGCCACACCTTGTCCAATTGCTGCGACAAAGTGACGCAGGCCGGTGCGCAGTCAGCCGGCGGCGCCAGCAGGATGCGCCAGTGGCGCTCGCCAGGGTTCCAGTCGTAGGCCTGGCCGTTGGCCAGATGCAGCTGCTCGCTGCGCAGGTCCAGCGCCGGCTGCAGCAGTTCACCGTGATGGCGGTTGATCTGCGGCGTCCAGCCCGAGAAGCGCAGGATGCCAGCCAGCGCCATCGAGCCGAAGAACATGGCGAAGATCAACAGCAATACCCGGCGGCCGCGGTTGCGGGTGGCGAGCTGGTCGGGGGTGAGTGCGTTCATGGCTGGGTTCTTTTCGAGCTGGCGATGGAGTGGCTGGGTGCGAAAGCTGGAGCAAAAGCTGGAACTAAAGCAAAGGCTGGAGCAAAGGCTGGAGCTAAAGCAAAGGCTGGAGCAAAGGCTGAAAGCACCCCTCCCCGGCCCTCCCCTTCACCTTCGGTGAAAGGGAGGGGGAAATTCAACGGCAAAGACAGGAGCGAGGATCAAAGCGACGGTGCAGCGCTCTGCCCCCTCCCTTTGGCGCAGCCAAGGGGGTGAAGAAGGTCTGCTTGCGCGGCACTGCCGCGCGACCTGATGAACGACCGAAGGCTATGCCTTCGGGCCGGACGGGTTGGGGAGGGGTGCTTTGGCTTTGGCTTTGGCTTTGCCTTTGCCTTCCAACCAGCTCCAACCTACACCCCATTCCCAACCCCCAACTTCCTGCGCTTCTTGAACTGCAACACCAGCGCAATCAACAACACCGCCAAGGCCATCGCGAACCATTGCACCGCATAACCAAGATGCCGCGAAGGCGGCAAGGTATTGGGCAGCAGGTCCAGGTCACGCACATAGCCCAGCGGCAACGCTGGATCCAATCGCAACACCTTCGGTGCCAGCACCGCGCCGCCCAGCCCGAGCTGCGCGGCAATCGCCGGCAGGTCGATCCGAGTCGCCAACCAGGTCTGCGGTTGCCTGGCCGCAGTCAATGCCGGGCCCAAGGCAATGCCGGTTGCCGGCGCAGGCGCCCACAGTCCCTGCAGCGTCTGGGTGCCCTGCTCTGCGTTGATCGTCGGCATGCTGCGGTCAGCAGGCAGCGGCAGCCAGCCCAGATCGACCAGCACGACGGCTCCGTCGGCAGCGCGCGCAGGCTGGTAGACCTTGATGCCAGCGCGACCTTCCCGCAGTTGGTTGTCCAGCAGCACGCTGCCGGGCAGGAACTGCAGCTGGTCACGCACCCAATGCAGGGAATCCGGGGCGGCGGCGGCCTGGGCCAGGCCGAGCGCGGCGTCGCGACTCGGCGGCAGCTGTGCAAGCAAGGCCTCTTTCTGCTGCATGCGCTGCAGCTGCCAGCCGCCCAGCGCGCAGAACAACGCGGCCACCAGCACCGCCACTACCCAGCCGAAAACCGCCGTGTGCTGTCGCGTCATGACAAGCTGCCGCCAAGCGGGTGATATAGCACTGCCCTTCCACCCATCGAGCCACGCATGAATGATTCGTTGAAGACCTTGCTGGTAATCGCGTTCTTGATCGTCATCGTCTGGAATCTTGGTGCCGGCCTCTATTACCTGATGATCGATCGCGGCCAGACCAAACGGACGGTCAATGCGTTGACGCGGCGTATCGCGCTGTCAGTGGTGCTGATCCTGCTGGTTGCGCTGAGCATCTACATGGGCTGGATCAAGCCGCATGGTGTGGGCGGCTGAACATCGCAGCAGCCGCTCTGCATTGCAGCGCGGCTGCCGACACTTGTTACAGCACGTAGACAAACAGGAACAGCATCAGCCACACCACGTCGACGAAGTGCCAGTACCACGCGGCCGCTTCGAATCCAAAGTGGTTGTCGCGGGTGAAGTGTCCCTTGGCCGCACGGAACCACATCACGATCAGCATGATGGTCCCGAGCAGCACATGCGCACCGTGGAAGCCGGTCAGCATGAAGAAGGTCGAGCCGTAGATGCCCGATCCCAGCGTGAGGTTCAATTCCTTGTAGGCGTGGATGTACTCCTCAGCCTGGAAGAACAGGAACACGCAGCCCAGCAGCACCGTGGCGCCCAGCCAGATCAGCAGCTGCTTGCGGTTGCCCGCCTTCAGTGCGTGATGGGCGATGGTCAGGGTCACGCCCGAGGTCAGCAGGATCAGCGTATTGAGCAGCGGCAGGCCCCAGGCCGGAATGGTCTGGAAGGCGCCACCGATATCGGCCGGGCCGTTGGTCGGCCAAGCAGCGGAATAGCCATCCCACAGGTATTCGTTGGTGAGTACGCCATGGCCTTCACCACCGAGCCAGGGCAGGCCCATGTTGCGGGTGTAGAACAGCGCGCCGAAGAAGGCGGCGAAGAACATCACCTCGGAGAAGATGAACCAGATCATCCCCATCCGGAACGAGCCATCCACCTGGCGGTTGTAGTTGCCGCCCTCGGATTCGCGGATGACATCACCGAACCACAGGAACAGGGTGAACACCATCATCGCCACCCCGATGAAGAAGGCCGCGCGGCCCCAGCTGGCGTCGTTGAGCCAACTGGCTACCCCGACCATCATCACCAGCATCGCGATCGATCCTACAAACGGCCATTTGCTGCTGCTTGGCACGAAGTAGACATTGGGATCAGGGGTGTTATGGGCCATGGCGTTGCTTCCGGGTCCGTGATCAGGGAGCTGCGTGTGCGGCCGCCGCGGCAGATGCCGGAGTCAGCCGTTCGGTCAGCGCATCATTCTTGTAGAAGGTATAGGACAAGGTAATCGTGTTGACGTCGGCCGGCAGGTCCGGGTCGACGATGAACCGTACCGGCATGTCGCGCTTCTCACCGGCCTGCAGGGTCTGGGCGGTGAAGCAGAAACATTCGGTCTTGTTGAAGTAGCCCGAGGCACGGGCCGGTGCCACCGACGGCACCGCGCTGCCAACCAACGCGCGGTCGCTGTCGTTGCGGGCGTAATACAGGGCTTCGTTCAACTCACCCGGCACCACGTCCATCGTCAGCTTTTCCGGATGGAAGGCCCACGGCAGCTTGGAATTGACGCCGCCATCGAACTCCACCCGCACGGTGCGCTTGCCGGTGGTCGCATGTGCATTGGCTTCGTGCGTGGTCGCGC
Organism: Stenotrophomonas sp. STEN063; assembly: GCF_056854515.1. Classification (NCBI taxonomy): domain Bacteria; kingdom Pseudomonadati; phylum Pseudomonadota; class Gammaproteobacteria; order Lysobacterales; family Lysobacteraceae; genus Stenotrophomonas; species Stenotrophomonas sp. STEN063. Next base: position 7,317 of record NZ_JBXFWF010000071.1, on the reverse strand, counting down.
CACGCTCAAGGCGCACGCCGAATACTTTTTCGCAGGCGATGCGGTACAGCGGCACCAGCGAGAAGGTCAGCACGAACACCGCCAACGCCACGCCGATCAGCCGGCCAAGGCCGGCATTGGGCTTGGGTGCGGGCGCCGGCGCGGTCAACTCGCCAGCACCCCGGACAGGATGAAGCCGACGTAGACCGCCACCGCGATCAGGCCGACCACCAGCGCGGTGCGCCGCGAGCGGCGCCTGCGCAGTTCCAGTTCCTCAGCCTGCCATTGCTCGTTGCTGCTCATCGCAGGATTCCTCAATGGGTCACGTCGTCATGCGCCAGGTCGCCCGGCTTGATCACCGGCGGCACGGTGAAGGTATGCGCGGGCGCCGGTGAAGGAATGGTCCACTCCAGGCCCTTGGCGCTTTCCCAGGCACGCGCTTCGGCACGCTTGCCGTTGCGCAGCGAGGACAGCAGGATCGCCGCCATCATGAACGGCGTGGCGAACATGCCGAATGCGCCAATCGAGCTGATCAGGTTCCAGTCGGCGAACACCGGGTTGTAGTCCGGGATACGTCGCGGCATGCCGGCCAGGCCGAGGAAGTGCTGCGGGAAGAACAGCAGGTTGACGAACACCATCGTCCACCAGAAATGGAACTTGCCCCAGAACTCGTTGTACATGCGGCCTGTCCACTTCGGCCACCAGTAGTAGACCGCGGCAATCAGCGCCAATACCGCGCCGGTCACCAGCACGTAGTGGAAGTGCGCCACCACGAAATAGGTGTCGTGGTACTGGTAGTCGGCCGGCACGATGGCCAGCATCAGGCCGGAGAAACCGCCGATGGTGAACAGGATGACGAAGGCGATGGAGAACAGCATCGGCGTTTCAAACGTCAGCGAGCCCTCCCACATCGTGCTGACCCAGTTGAACACCTTCACCCCGGTCGGGATCGAGATCAGCATCGTGGCGAACATGAAGTAGATCTCGCCACCCAACGGCATGCCCACCGTGAACATGTGGTGGGCCCACACGATGAACGACAAGAAGGCGATGGCGGCAGTTGCATAGACCATCGCCTGGTAACCGAACAGCGGCTTGCGGCTGAAGGTCGGCAGGATCTCGCTGACCACGCCGAACGCCGGCAGGATCATGATGTAGACCTCGGGGTGCCCGAAGAACCAGAAGATGTGCTGGAACATCACCGGGTCACCGCCACCGGCGGCGTTGAAGAAGCTGGTGCCGAAGAACTTGTCGGTCAGCAACATGGTCACCGCGCCAGCCAGCACCGGCATCACCGCGATCAGCAGGAAGGCGGTGATCAGCCAGGTCCAGCAGAAGATCGGCATCTTCAGCAGATCAATGCCCGGTGCGCGCATGTTGAGCACGGTGGCGATGATGTTGATCGCGCCCATGATCGAGCTGACACCGGCGACGTGGATGGCGAACACGCTGAAGGCAACGTTGTAGCCGCCCTGCAGCGACAGCGGCGGATACAGCGTCCAGCCACCGGCCGGCGCACCACCAGGCAGGAACAGGGTCACCAGCAGCATGCCGAAGGCCACCGGCAGCAACCAGAATGACCAGTTGTTCATGCGCGGCAGCGCCATGTCGGGCGCGCCGATCTGCAGCGGGATCATCCAGTTGGCCAAGCCGACGAAGGCCGGCATCACGCCACCGAAGATCATCACCAGTGCATGCACGGTGGTCATCTGGTTGAAGAACTCGGGCTTGACGAACTGCAGGCCGGGTTGCGCCAGCTCCAAGCGGATCACCACGCTCATCGCCGCACCGATGATGAACATCGTGAAGCTGAAAAGCAGGTACAGCGTGCCGATGTCCTTGTGATTGGTGGAGAAGAACCAGCGCTCGAAGAAGCCCTGTTGGTGGCCGTGGTGATCGGAGTGGTCCACTGCGGTATTCGCCATTGCAACTACACCTCGTTATGCGTTTTCAGGCATCGCGCCGGTGGCACCGGCACGCAGTGGTATCAGGCAGCGGCCGCCGCAGCTGCGGCGGGGGTTGCTTCCGGTTGCGTTGCTTCTGGCGCCGCGGCAGGTGCCGGTTCGGCGGCAGGTGCGGGCTCAGCTTCGGCAGGTGCTGCAGGCGCCGGCTTGCGCGAGGCCAGCCAGGACTTGAACTCGTCCTTGGATACGGCCTTGACCACGATCGGCATGAAGCCGTGGTCCTTGCCGCACAGCTCCGCGCACTGGCCGCGGTACACGCCTTCGGTTTCGATGTTGGTCCAGCGTTCGTTGATGAAGCCCGGCACGGCGTCCTGCTTCCAGCCCAGCGCCGGCACCCACCACGCATGGATCACGTCGTCGGAGGTGATGACGAAACGCACCTTGGTATCCACCGGCAGCACCAGTGGGTTGTCCACGTCGAGCAGGTAATGCGGATCGCTGGCCATGGTCGGCACGCTGCCGCTCTGCCGCACTTCGTCGGACTTGCGGTCCAGGCGGCTGGTGAAGGCGACGTTTTCACCCAGGTATTCGTACTTCCACATCCACTGATAGCCGGTGATCTTCACCGTCATCTCGGAATCGCGGGTGTCGTACATGGCGATCAGCTTGGCCGTGGCCGGCCAGGCCATCACCACCAGGATGATGATGGGGATGACGGTCCAGATGATTTCCGCCTTGGTGTTGTGGCTGAACTGCTTGGCCACCGCGCCCTTGGACCTGCGGAATTTGAACATGGCGTAGGCCATCGCGCCGAACACCAGCACGCCGATGACGGTACAGACCCACAACGCCACCATATGTGCGTCCCACGCCATACGCGAGGTATGGGTGACGCCCTTGCCCATATTGAGCTGCCATTCCTTGGGATCGGCGGTCTGCGCCCATGCTGCCTGCGCCGACAGCATCATCGCTGCCGCTGCCAAACCGTGTTTCAACTTCGCGCCCCACACGCTGCTTTGCTTCATTGCCTAGACCCTTGACGTCATCGGTTGCTGCCATTGCTGGCCGCGAGCAAGCCTTCAAGTGTCACCGCAAGTTCCCGACGTTCCACGGGTGCGAGGAAACTCCCCACTTCCACCCACTTGCCGCTGGAAACCAGCAGGACCCGTTCCTTCCCGGTCACCACCCGCACCCAGTACGGATGTGCGTGGAATACCGGCGAAACTCCGGCCGCGGGAATCACTTCCACGCAGTCCGGTCCTACCCGGATCTCTTCCCGGCGATTGCTGCTGCGCCAACATGCGCGAAGTGCAGCCGCCACCAGAAAGCCATGCAACAACGCGAAGACAGGGGCCAGGCGGTTGCCGGACAGCCAAGCCAGGCCGGCCGCGAACACCATCAATCCTGCCAACGCTGCAAACAACTGGACGAACTGCCGAGCACTGAGTGCCCGTGGGGGGTGCAGTAGCAGCTGCGTCCCTGAGCCATCGGAATCTTGCCGAAGCACCTGGATCATCACAGCCGCGTCCATTCCGCGGAAATCGAGTTCGATGGTAGCCCTGCCCGCACACGCCCGGCAAGCTTCCATTCATCATCGTCATCAATGCTGCAGTGCACATCAAAACTGTGCCCATATCGTCCAAGCACGTCGATTTAGATGCCGGAATCGGCACAATCCAAATCACCTCGCTGAATATTGCAAAAGCGCCCACAGGCCAGTGCTTTCACCCTGCAAACAGACACCCGCAGGGGACTAGGAAATCCGCCACCGAAGATTAAAATGGCCGAATCCAACTGTGGCCGAGCGCATGAACGCAACACCTTCTCCTGATGTCGCCTCCCCTACGTCACCGGCCCCGCCGCTGCTGACGCCCGAGCTGCCGCCGGCGCCATCGGCGCTGCGCCAGGCCATCACCGATGCATGGCTCAAGGACGAAGCCAGCCACGTGCGCGAACTGCTGGAGCAGGCGCGCCTGCCGGCCGCCGAACAGGCACAGGTACAGGCCACGGCCGCCGACCTGGTGCGCCGCGTGCGCGCCCGTTCCAAGAACCAGGGCGCGATTGAAGCCTTCATGCGCCAGTACGACCTCGGCAGCGAGGAAGGCGTGCTGCTGATGTGCGTGGCCGAAGCCCTGCTGCGCATTCCGGACCAGGAAACCGCCGACAAGCTGATCCGCGACAAGCTGGGCGAAGCCGACTGGAAGCGCCACATGGGCCAGTCCGATTCGGTGCTGGTCAATGCCTCGACCTGGGGCCTGATGCTGACCGGTCACCTGGTTGACCTGGCCGATGCCACGAAGCGCGACGTGCATGGCGCGTTCAAGCGCCTGATCGGCCGCGTTGGCGAGCCGGTGATCCGCCTGGCCGTGCGTCAGGCAATGAAGATCATGGGCCACCAGTTCGTCATGGGCCGCACCATCGACGAAGCACTGTCGCGCTCGCACAAGGGCGACAACAGCAACTACCGCTACTCCTTCGACATGCTCGGCGAAGGCGCGCTGACCATGAAGGACGCGCTGCGCTACCTGGAAGACTACCGTCGCGCCATCCACGCCATCGGCAGCGACAACATCGCCCGTGGCGGCAAGGCCGATGGCGACGTGACCAAGTCGCACGGCATCTCGATCAAGCTGTCGGCACTGTACCCGCGCTATGAACATGCCAAGCGCGAGCGCGTGCTCAAGGATCTGGTACCGGGCGTGCTGGAACTGGCGCAGCTGGCCAAGTCCTATGGCATCGGCTGCACCGTCGACGCCGAGGAAAGCGACCGCCTGGAACTGTCGCTGGACATCATCGAACGCGTGGTCAGCGATCCGTCGCTGAAAGGCTGGGCGGGCTTCGGCATCGTCGTGCAGTCCTACCAGAAGCGCACGCCGTACACGATTGATTACCTCGCCGACCTCGCCCGCCGCATCGGCCACAAGCTGCAGGTGCGCCTGGTCAAGGGCGCGTACTGGGATGCGGAAATCAAGCGCGCGCAGATCGAAGGCCTGCCCGGCTACCCGGTGTTCACCCGCAAGCAGAACACCGACGTGTCCTACATCGCCTGCGCCAAGCGCCTGTTCGGCCATGCCGATGCGATCTACCCGATGTTCGCCACCCACAACGCGGCCACCATCGCCACGATCAAGCAGATCGCCAAGGGCGGCGTGTACGAGCACCAGAAGCTGCACGGCATGGGCGATGACCTGTATGCCGAGGTGATTCCGGCTGAGCGCCTGAACGTGCCCTGCCGCGTGTACGCACCGGTGGGCTCGCACGAAGACCTGCTGCCCTACCTGGTGCGTCGCCTGCTGGAAAACGGCGCCAATTCCAGCTTCGTCAACCGCATCACCGATGAAGACGTGTCCATCGACGACCTGATCCGCGATCCGGTCGAAGCCGTGTCTTCGTTCGCTTCCATCCCGCACCCCAAGATCCCGCTGCCGGTTGATTTGCTGCGCAGCCAGAACCACGACAGGACCAACTCCATGGGCATCAACCTCGCCAACGACAACGAACTGCGCGCCCTGGCCGAGCAGCTCAACGCCGCCATCAAGCCATGGCAGGCGACCCCGCTGGTGCAGGGCGTGGCCCCGGGCACGCCGTCGCAGCCGGTGGTCAACCCGGCCGACAACCGCCAGGTCGTCGGTCACTGGCAGGCTGCCGATGCCGCCACCGTGCAGAAGGCGCTGGCCAATGCCGTGGCCGCGCAGCCGGCCTGGAACCGCACCCCGGCCGCCAGCCGCGCCGCCATCCTCGAGCACGCCGCCGACCAGCTTGAAGCGCGCATCGCCGAGTTCATGGCGCTGTGCGTGAAGGAAGCCGGCAAGAGCCTGCCCGACGGCGTCGCCGAAGTGCGCGAAGCGGTGGACTTCCTGCGTTACTACGCCAAGCAGGCGCGCGAGCAGTTCGGCACCGCCGAGAAGCTGCCCAGCCCGACCGGCGAAAGCAACGAGCTGCAGCTGCACGGCCGTGGCGTGTTCGTCTGCATCAGCCCGTGGAACTTCCCGCTGGCGATCTTCCTCGGCCAGGTGGCCGCTGCCCTGGCCGCCGGCAACAGCGTCATCGCCAAGCCGGCCGAGCAGACCAACCTGATCGGCTACTACGCAGTGAAGCTGCTGCTGGACGCAGGCGTGCCGGAAGGCGTGTTGCAGTTCCTGCCGGGCGATGGCGCCACCGTCGGTGCCGCACTGACCGCCGACCCGCGCGTGGCCGGCGTGGCCTTCACCGGCTCCACCGAGACCGCCCGCGCCATCAACCGCGCGATGGCTGCACGCGATGCCGCCATCGGCGTGCTGATCGCCGAGACCGGCGGCCAGAACGCCTTCATCGCCGACTCCTCGGCACTGCCGGAGCAGCTGGTCAAGGACGCCATCGGCTCGGCCTTCACCTCCGCCGGCCAGCGTTGCTCGGCAGCGCGCGTGCTGTTCGTGCAGGACGACATCGCCGACAAGGTGATGGGCATGCTGTCCGGCGCAATGGCCGAACTGAAGGTTGCCGACCCGGGCGAACTGTCCACCGACGTCGGCCCGGTCATCGACGCCGACGCACTGCAGATCCTCAAGGACCACGCCGTGCGCATGGACGCCGAGGCACGCCTGATCGCCGCCGCACCGCTTTCCGACGCCGCCGCGCATGGCACCTTCTTCGCCCCGCGTGCGTATGAGCTGAAGGACCTGAACCAGCTGCACAAGGAAATCTTCGGGCCGGTGCTGCATGTGATCCGCTGGAAGGCCGATCAGCTGGATGCGGTGATCGACCAGATCAACGCCACCGGCTACGGCCTGACCCTGGGCGTGCATTCGCGCATCGACGAAACCGTTGATCGCATCGCTTCGCGCGTCAACGTCGGCAACGTCTATGTCAACCGCAACCAGATCGGCGCGGTGGTCGGCGTGCAGCCGTTCGGTGGCCAGGGCCTGTCCGGCACCGGCCCCAAGGCCGGTGGCCCGCACTACCTGCTGCGCTTCGCCACCGAGAAGACGGTGACGGTGAACACCACCGCCGCCGGCGGCAACGCCTCGCTGCTGACCCTGGGCGACTGATTCCAGCAGTGTCGTGATTGAGGAAAGCCCCGCGCAAGCGGGGTTTTTCTTTGCCCTGCGAAAAGCCTACCCCTCCCCAGCCCTCCCCTTCGCTACGCGAAAGGGAGGGAGCGTAGTGCCGAGCCATGCTCGGCAGAGGCTTTCACAGCCTCGCCATGATTGTGGGAGCGGCGTAAGCCGCGAAGCCGGGATCATTGAACACCGCCATACCTGCCACCTGATCGACCATCTGCTTCGCGGCTGATGCCGCTCCCACAATCGCTGCGTCAAACGGATTGTTCCTTGCGAAAAACTACCCCTCCCCAGCCCTCCCCTTCGCTGCGCGAAAGGGAGGGGGCGGTAGTGCCGAGCCATGCTCGGCAGAGGCTTTCCCGGTAGTGCGACAGCCTTGTAGGAGCGGCGTCAGC
>NZ_JBXFWF010000070.1:0-25688 GCF_056854515.1 Stenotrophomonas sp. STEN063 | reverse complement strand
GCCAGTGGTCTCTGCCTTCGTCCGTCACGCAATCCCCCCAGCTCCCGCCGCGCTTGCCGCCGCCGTGGGGGTTGTCGCCCATCGCCCGCGCCCCCGGCTTTGGCGGGGGGCGGATGAGGGGAAGCTTTTCGCTGCAGAACCAAACCAGCAGCAAGGCCCCTCAATCCAGATCAATCCTGCTCGTCGTCGCCTTCCACATCATCAGCAGCATCGTCATCATCGCCACCCACTTCCGCTGCCGCGCTCAACACCGGCACCAGCATCAGCTCGCGCAATACCTGGTAGATCTCGCGGTAGGCGCGCGGCGGCTTGTTCTTGGCCTTCTCGGCCAGCGCATTGCGCACCAGCGTGCGCAGGGCTTGGCGGTCAGCCTCCGGATGCTCGTCCAGCAGCTCGCCCAGGGCGACATCACCCTCGGCCAGCAGCCGCTCACGCCAGCGCTCCATGCGGTGCATGATCGCCACTTCGCGGCGCGAAGTCTCGCTGTTGGCGTCCAGTGCATTGCGGATCGCATCCAGCGTCTCGTCTTCCTCGCGGCGCATCTGCTTGGCCAGGAAGGCCAGCTGGCGCTTGCGCGCGCCGTGCGAGGTGATGCGCTTGGAGTACTCGATGTGTTCCAGCAGGCCTTCCGGGATCGGCAGGCGCGCCAGCTGCGCCGGGGTCAGCTCCACCAGGGTTTCGCCCAGCGCCAGCACTTCCAGCGCTTCGCGCCGGTTCTGGCTACGGCTTTCGCCCAAAAATTCACCGGTTTCTTGATCGCGTCCGCGCATCGCACTGCTACCTACTAAACTTCATGACAGGAAAGCCTGGCACTCGCCGGGCTCCACGAAAAATCCACGTCACGCCGCCGCCAGTCATGCAAGACCGGGCAGATGTGAAGGGATTTGGCCACCAAGGATAAAGCATTGAACGCCATTAGCACCGATAAGCCTGCCGCCGACGACAGCCTGCAGCGCCTGGAACGCCTGACCGGCATCTCCCAGCGCCTGCTGGAACGGGCCCGCGCCATGGGCGCCAGCCAGGCCGAGGTCAGCTGCAGCGAGGACCGTGGGCTGGACGTGAACGTGCGCCTGGGCGAGGTGGAGACGGTGGAAGCCACCCACGACCGTGGCATTGCGGTGACCGTGTACTTCGGCCAGCGCAAGGGCAGCGCCAGCACCGCCGACCTGCAGGAAGCCAGCCTGGAGGCCACCGTGGCCCAGGCTTGCGCCATCGCCCGCCATACCGAGGACGATCCGGCCTCCGGCCTGGCCGATCCTGCGCTGATGGCCACCGAATTCCCGGACCTGGACAGCTGGCACCCCTGGGAGCTCACCGCCGAGCAGGCGCTGGACCTGGCGCTGGCCTGTGAGTCGGCTGGCCGCGACAGCGACAGCCGCATCAGCAACTCCGATGGCGCATCGGCCTCCACCGCGCAGAGCGTGTCGGTGTACGCCAACTCGCACGGTTTCATCGGCCGTGACCGCAGCAGCCACCATTCCATCGGTTGCGCGCTGATCGCCGGCCAGGGTGACGGCATGCAGCGCGATGGCTGGTACACCAGTGCCATCGCCCGCGAAGATCTCGATGATCCGGCGGCGGTGGGCCTGCGCGCGGCCGAGCGAACCGTCGCCCGGCTGCAGCCACGCTCACTGCCGACCGGCGAGGTGCAGGTGCTGTTCGCAGCCGAAATGGCGCGCTCCCTGATCGGCCATCTGCTCAGTGCCGTATCGGGTGGCGCCCTGTATCGCCGTGCCAGCTTCCTGCTCGACAGTGTGGACACCCAGCTGTTCCCGGACTGGTTCGCCATCGATGAGTTGCCACTGCTGCGTCGCGGCCTGCGCTCCAGTTCCTACGACGGCGAAGGCGTAGCCACCCGCAACTCGGCCTTGATCACCGACGGCGTTCTGCAGCGTTACATCCTGGGCAGTTACTCGGCGCGCAAGCTGGGCCTGCAGACCACGGCCAATGCCGGTGGCGTGCATAACCTGAAAGTGAAGGCCAATGCAGGCGACCGTGCATCCATGCTGTCGGGTATGGGCACGGGTCTGCTGGTGACCGAATTGATGGGGCAGGGCGTGAATGGCATCACCGGTGATTACTCACGCGGTGCCGGTGGCTTCTGGGTGGAGAACGGACAGATCGCTTACCCGGTGGACGGCATCACCATCGCCGGCAACCTCAAGCAGATGTTTGCCGGCATCGAGGCGGTGGGCACCGATGTGGACCCGCGCTCGCATGTTTCCACCGGCTCAATACTGGTCGGCAAGATGACCGTGGCAGGTAATGATTGACGCAGTCTTGCCAAACAGCGGACTATTCTCATGTGGAAGTAGATGTACTTCCTATAGCTACCTACCTTCATGGATAAGCCCTTTACAAGGATCTTGGGGAAACAATGAGCGATTACCAGACCACTCCGCCGCCGGCACCGACCAGCGCCGGCGCTTCCGATGACAACAGCATTGCAATGCTGGTGCACCTGTCGGGCATCTTTTTCAGCTTCATCGTGCCGTTGATCGTTTGGCTGGTGAACAAGGACAAGCCGGAAAAGGCCTTCTTGAACGCCAACTCCAAGGAAGCGCTGAATTTCCAGCTGACGCTGCTGGGCGCTTACTTCATCAGCGGCATCCTGATGGTCGTGCTGATCGGCTTCCTGACCTATGCCGTGGCATGGATCGGTGGCCTGGTGTTCGCAATTCTTGCTGGCCTGGCTGCCAACAAGGGCGAGACCTACCGCTACCCGCTGACCATTCGCCTGATCAAGTAATCAGCGCGTTGGTTGTCAAACAAAAAGCCCGGGATTCCCGGGCTTTTTGCTGTCTGCCGTGTTTTCGCTCCCTCCCTTCCGCGCAGCGAAGGGGGAGGGTTGGGGAGGGGTTGGCTTGTGCTGTTGGCTCTTGAGCTTCGCGGCTTACGCAGCTCCTACAAACGCTGCGGTGAATCAATGCGAGCGACGCACCGTCAGCTCGGCCAATGCCGACAACGCCGCCGCACGCTGACCGAACGGTACCAATGCTGCCTGCATTGCCGTTGCCAGCTCGGCCAGGGTGGCCTTGGCACCGTCCATGCCCAGCAATGAGGGGAAGGTCGACTTGTCCTGCGCCTGGTCCTTGCCGGCGGTCTTGCCCAGCTGCTCGGAGCTGGCCTCGACATCGAGGATGTCGTCGCGGATCTGGAAAGCCAGGCCCAGCGTGTCGGCGAAGCTGTCCAGCTGTGCAAGCTGGGCATCGCTGGCTTCACCACACAGTGCGCCCATGCGCACCGCGGCGCGGATCAGTGCACCGGTCTTCATCGCATGCATGCGCTTGAGGTCATCCAGTGCCTGCTGCTGACCGGTGGCGTCGATGTCCAGCGCCTGGCCGCCACACATGCCGGCAGCGCCGGAGGCACCGGCCAATGTCTTCATGCAGTTCAGTGCCAATGCCGGTGGCATCCAGGCGTCGGCGAGAATCTCAAAGGCGCGGGTCTGCAAGGCATCACCGGCAAGGATCGCGGTGGCCTCGTCAAAGGCGATATGGGTGGTCGGGCGGCCGCGGCGCAGGGCGTCATCGTCCATTGCGGGCAGGTCGTCATGCACCAGCGAATAGGCGTGGATGAACTCGACCGCGATCGCAGCGGCGTCCAGGCGCGCTTCGTCGGCGCCGAACAGATAGCCGGTGGCGTAGACCAGCATCGGCCGCATGCGCTTGCCACCGCCAAGCGCCGCATAGCGCATGGCCTGGTGCAGGCGTTGTGGTGCAAGCTCCGGGTCGGGCAGGGCGTCCTGCAGCTGTTCTTCGGTGCGTTCCAGCCAGCGGGTGAGCAGGGCGTCAGTCTTCATTGCCACTGCTTTCAAAGGGTTCGGATTTCTCCGGCTGGGCCGGGTCGGTCACCAGGCGTACGCGTAGTTCGGCCTGTTCCAGCGCCTGTTGGCACTGGCGATAGAGACCTACGCCACGTTCGTATGCGGTCAGCGACTGGTCCAGACTCAGGTCGCCAGCTTCCATCTTCTCTACCAGCTGCTCCAGTTCTTCGAGCGATTGCTCGAAGTGGGCGACCGGCGAGGTTTCATTGGGGGACTTCTTTGCCATGACGCAAGTGTGAGCGGCCAGCGGGAAAGGGTCAATTCACCGGATCTGGCGGCAGCCATTGCAGTGAGGCGCCACGCGCCTGCAACCACGCCTGCAGCGGGGCTGAGATGACCCGATCCGCCGCCGCCAGAACCTTGCCGTCGGCGCAGAGCAGTGGCATCTGCGCGCGCAACCAAGGGGGCACGCCCACCTGTTGCAGGCAATGCTTGAGTTGATGGCTGTGGCTGCGGCCCGGTAGCTGGATACGCTCGCCGCCGTGGCGTTGACGCAACTGCAGCGGTTCATCGAAGGCCTTGGCGCCGTGCAACAGCAGTTTGCCGCCGTCGGGGAGATCCACGGGTTGGGCGCCGTCCCAGTGACGCGTCCAGCCCTCGGGCCAGGGCTTGATCACGGCGGTTGCATGCAGCTGGTCACGCCAGCGCACGATGCGGGCCTGCTGCCATCGGAACTCGGCCTGCTGGTCATGGCCAGCGGCCAGCAGCTGTTGCTGGATTGCCTGTACGCCCTTGGCCGGCAGTGCTGGCAGGCCCTGTTGCTTCGCCCACAAGCGCAGTACGCGGGATTGCTGTGATGTAGCGAGTTGCTCGAGTTCGCTCAGCAGCAGTGCGTTCTCCGTGCTCAGACAGCGTTGCAGCAGGCCTGCATCATCCTCATGCAACAGCGCCGCTGCCTGTGCCGCAAGTTCGGCGCTGCGTGCCATCGCTGCAGCTGCATGTGGCCAGCGCTGGCGCAGCAGCGGTAGCACCTGCAAACGCAGGAAATTGCGGTCGAAGTCCACGCTGCCGTTGCTGGGGTCCTCGATCCACTGCAGCTGATGCTGGCTGGCATAGGTTTCCAGCGCGTCGCGCGCCACCTGCAGCAGTGGCCGCCACAAGGTATTGGTTCCGAAACTGCGTTCTGCCTGCATCGCGGCCAGACCGTCGACACCGGCGCCGCGCAGTGCGCGCAGCAGGAAGGTTTCTGCCTGATCGTCCTGATGGTGGGCCAGGGCCAGCCATTCGCCTTCGCGTAGATGGGCCTTGAAGGCCGCGTGGCGGGCATCGCGGGCGGCTGCTTCCAGGCCTTGGCCGGCATCACGCGGAACATCGACATGCACTACCTGCAGTGGGATATCCCACTCTGCACAGAGGGTGGTGCAATGCTGCTGCCAGTCATCGGCAGCCTTTTGCAGCCCGTGGTGCACATGCAGTGCGCGCAGGCTGCCGGGCTGGCGTCCCGGGGCGTTGGCGAGCAGATGCAGCAGCACGGTGGAGTCCAGGCCGCCGCTGAAGCCGACCATCACCGGGATGTCGGTCGCGGACTGCAGCAGTGAAGGAGAAAGCGGGTTCATGGCCGCGCCGAGTATCGGCGGCGGCGGCGATGGCTGCAATTGTTGCTGCCGAAGTTGTAGGAGCGGCGTCAGCCGCGAAGCAGATAAACCTTCAGATTGCAGATGGGCTGGCGATTCCATTGTTGCCAGCTTCGCGGCTGACGCTGCTCCTACAAAGTCGTGCAGCCCCGGGTCAGGGCAGGGCTTTGCCTTGGCGATCGATGCGGTAGTGCTTGCCGCCCTCGATGGCGGTGTGGCCGCCGGGGTCGGGCTTGCCCGGTGCGCAACCCTGGCAGACCTCGGCGATGCCGTCCTTGAACGGCCAGCCCCAGTCGAAGCGGGCGGCAAAGGCTGGTTGCAGTTGGCGGTCGTAGTAGCCGATCTGGCCATCGACCATGGAACGGGTCAGGCCTTCCTCGAAGTAATCCGGGCCGTTGTCGTAGGTGATCACCGGCAGGTGGCGTCCGTCGCGACGCAGGTAGTAGTGCTGTTTGCCGGCAATGACCGTGGTCAGTCCATCAGCATCGTACTCAAGCTGCGCCAGCGCCGTTTCGGCGACGATCAGCCTGCCATCGCCGGTCCGCTTGCAGCCTTCCAGAATCTTGAACGCATCGGTGTCCATCCGGTAGCAGGCCTCGTCGGCCAGCGCGATCGCTGGCAGCCAGACCAGTGACAGCATTGCTGCCACTGGCCATCCGGCACGTTGCCGGAGCAGGCTCACTGCGCCTTGCGCTCGAACTTGGCCGGCTGCGGCAGCTCGACCGGCACGCCGTGCGCGTCGCAGGTACCCAGGGCACACAGGCGCTCACGCAGCCGCGGGGTGGACTGCACGATCAGGTGGTAGATGGTGTTCTGTTCCATCGTGCCACGCACGGCCTTGCTGCCCGGGCCACGCGCCCAGATGCCGACATCTTCACCGCCGTGCGATTCGCTCTTGGACGGCACCAGCGCTTCCTGCATGTAGTCCGGATGCTCGGTGTCGACATGGGTCAGGTCGGGGCGGCCGTTGGCGGTCTCGAAGCTGCTCGGCGAATGCGGGAAGCGCTTCGGGCCGGCCGGCTGCTGGTTGCTGGCACCGCTATAGCCCGGGCCATTGGCATAGCTCAGGGTGGTGTAGGGCATGCCCATGCCGTCGCGGGCCAGGTCCAGTGTGCCCATGCCGTCTTCGCCGCCCTTGTCCTTGACCTTGCCGAGGATGGCGTTGCCGCGTGCCGGGTAACCGACGAAGTTCAGCGTATGCGAGTGGTCGGCGGTGACGATGATCAAGGTGTCTTCGGCCGAGGTGGCGTCCACCGCAGCCTTGACCGCATCCGACATGGCGATGGTGTCGCCCAGTGCTCGCGCTGCGTTGCCGCTGTGGTTGGCGTGGTCGATGCGGGCGCCTTCGACCATCAGCACGAAACCTTCCTGGTGCTTGGACAGGTTGGCGATGGCGGCGCGGGTCAGTTCGGCCAGCGACGGTTCACCGGCGCGGTCCTTGGGGCGGTCCTGCTCGTACTGCATGTGGTCCGGCTCGAACAGGCCGAGCAGGGCCGGTGCGTTGGCGGCCGCCTTGAGCTGGTCGGCGTTCCAGACGTAGGCACCCTGCGGGTGCTTGGCCTGCCATTCGGCGACCAGGTTGCGGCCGTCCAGGCGCAGGCCGACTTTGTCGGCGTATTCCGGGTCCTGCTCGTTGATGGTGGTGAACTGACCACGACCGCCGCCCAGCGCAACCAGCGGGCCCTGGCCGTAGCGCGAGGTGGAGATCAGCTGCTGGGCGATGTCCACACAGCCGGCAGCCTTGGCCGCTTCCGGCAGGTCGGTGTCGTTTTCCCAGTTGCGCTCGGGCGAGTGCGCGTAGGTTGCCGCCGGGGTGGCGTGGGTCAGGCGTGCGGTCGAGACGATGCCGGTGGCCATGCCGGCGCTGTCGGCCAGCTGCAGCCAGGTCAGCAGGCCCTTGGGCAGGCTGTCGGCGCAGTTGTTGCGGCTACCAGCGCTGACGCCGATGGCGCCCATGTGGCTCTTCACGCCGGTGGTGATGGCGGTCATGGTGCCGGCCGAATCGGGAGTCTGCGAGTCGGTGTTATAGGTCTTGCTGAACGCAGTGGCCGGGAAGCGTTCCCAGGACAGCAGGTTCTCTTCACCTGGCTGGCCCTTGCGCTGGCCTTCGAGGATGCGCGCGGCGGCCACGGTGGTCAGGCTCATGCCGTCGCCCAGGAACAGGATCACGTTCTTGGCCTTGCCGGCCATGGCGCCATTACCGGCGGCGCGGGCGGCGCCGTCGCGGTACCACCACTGCGGGGTTTCCCCGTCCGGGCGGGTGATCTGGGGGACGTCAACGCTGACTGCGTTGGCCGGGCCGGACTGCGGGCCGGTGCTGGCGCAGGCGCCGAGCAGCAGGGTGGACAGGGCGGCGGACAGGAAACTGGCTTTGTGCATCGTGGTTGTTACCGCTGGATGAAGACAGACCGCCATTATGGTCAAGCGTGGAAGGCATGCATATGACACGCAGCTTTTCTGTGTGGGCATCGTTCTGGCGCAGGCCTTGCGCTATCGTGACAACCTTCGATTTTTATCCCGGATTGACGATATGAATGTGGTTTCTGCCTGGCTGCGGATCCCCTTCTGGCAGCGGGTGGTCGGCGGCTTCGTGCTGGGCGCGCTGGCTGGCTGGGCACTGGGACCGGCGGCTGAGACCTTCTTCGGTCCGCTGGGTGAGCTCTACGTCACCCTGATCAAGATGATTGCGGTGCCGCTGGTGTTCTTCGCGGTGATCAACGCCATCGGTTCGCTGCATGGGCAGAAGTCGGTTGCCGCGCTGAGTGGCCGCACCTTCCTGTGGTTCGTGATCACCGCCGCATTCGCGGTGGGCATCGGCCTGCTGGTCGGCACGGTGATGCAGCCGGGCACCGGTGGCCTGAAGCTGGCGGTGGACACGGCCTACACCCCGCGTGACGTGCCTTCGATCGCCAAGGTGCTGATGGATGTGGTGCCGTCCAATGTGTTCTACGCACTGGCTGGCATCGGTACCAAGGCCAATGCGGCTGGCGAACAGGTGCTGGCGGCCGGGCGCGGCTCGATCCTGCCGGTGATCTTCTTCGCCGGTCTGCTTGGCTTTGCGATGGTCAAGCTGGGCGAGAAGGTCAACGAAGCGCGCAAGCTGGTCGGGCAGATGAGCGAGATCATGATCCAGGTGACCCGCTTCGTGCTTGAGATGACGCCGCTGGGTACCTTCGGCCTTATCGCCGGGCTGGTTGGTAGCTATGGCTTCGAGAAGCTGCTGCCGTTGGGCAACTTCGTGCTGGCACTGTACGTGGCCTGTGCGTTGCACATCGTCATCGTCTACAGCGGCTTGTTGCTTGCGCATGGCTTGAATCCGTGGAAGTTCTTCCGTGGTGCGGCGCCAGGCATGCAGGTGGCGTTCGTGGCTTCGTCGAGTTTCGCGGCGATGCCGGTGGCGATGCGTTCCATCAGCGACAACCTCGGCGTCAACAAGGATTACGCATCGTTCGCGGTGCCGCTGGGTGCCAGCATCAAGATGGACGGCTGCGGTGCGATCTACCCGGCCTTGTGTGCGGTGTTCATTGCCCAATACACCGGCGTGCCACTGACCCCGGAGCAATACGTGATCGTGCTGATCGCATCGGTGCTGGGCAGCTTCGGCACGGCCGGCGTACCGGGCACGGCGGTGGTGATGGCGACGGTGGTGCTGAGCGCGGCCAACCTGCCGCTGGAAGCGATCGGTTACCTGTACGCCATCGACCGCATTCTCGACATGATGCGTACCATGACCAACGTCACCGGGCAGATGGTGGTGCCGGTGATCGTGGCCAAGGAGACCGGGCTGCTCGATCAGCAGGTGTACGACGCTGCGGGTACGCCGGCGATGGGTGCTGGTGCGAGTGGGCGCCATCCGGACTAGCGGGTTTGCAATCGCAGCGTCAGGAATGGATCGGCATCGCCGCGATACCGTTCACCTGAGTACTTGAGTCACCCAGAATCCGATGCCAGTCCCTTGGCATCGGATTTTTTTTGGGAGCGGCGAAAGCCGCGAAACCCGGACTTCATCGGGTGCCAGAGATGCGGGTAGCCCGGCGCCGCCGGCTTCGCGGCTTACGCTGCTCCTACATGCAGCGCAGGGCCGTTGCCGGCCTATATCCGACGGTTGTTGTTTGTAGCAGGTGTAACAACTGTCTGTAACAGCACTGATACAGCTGCGTGAAAGCCAGGCAGCGCATGCCTTTCGCGGTTCCATCAGGGCTTCCATGCGCTGACTTTGATATCAGCATGGCTGTGACATGGATACACCCATGGGGGCTGGGTTGTATCAACAAGTTGTTGTTTTTAATTGAAATTTTTGCTTGGCACGGATGCTGCTCTATCACTCGCGTTGGTACGAGTGGACGACGCAATGGACAGCTGGACCCTACATCGTTATGCCGCCCTGATCGGTTTGCTGCTGGTCAGTACTGCCGCTAGTGAGGCCGCCATGGCTTCCGGTGCACGTCAGGGCGTAAAGGCACAGCCGGGCGAGATCGTGTTGCTGCGCGATGTATCGACGCGGCCGGCCTACCGCATGGCACCGCCAGGCATGGCCTTGATTGCCGATCCCTCGCCACGCAAGGAGCTGGGCTCCGCGCTCGGGGCTGGTGGCATGAGCGAGCTCAGCGATGATGACTATGCGGCAATGGGTTCGGGCATGGCTGGTAGTCAGCTGGCCGGGCATGGCCAGACCACGGTCGAGCGGGTAACCACCGGCATGGTAGGTGGCACCTTGGGACGCGTTGTCGGCGATGACGGTATGTTGTCCGGAGGCCAGTTGTCACGCGCCATCGGTGGCCCGATGGGCGCCGTGGGTGGTGCGACACGTGGGATTGGCGACCAGGTACGTGGCGCCTTGGCGCAGTTCCCGCTGGGCCAGCCGGCCGGGCCGGGTGGCAAGTGAACGCTTCCTTCGCCCCCATTCCCGCTGCCCTGCTTGTAGTTGCGCTTGCCCTTGCGGGCAGTGCACAAGCGCAATCGGGTACTGACAGCTACAGCGGCATGCTGTCCTATCTTTCCACCGACACGCGGGTTGACGGTGGGGCCTTGGCCGGTGCCAATGGCTCGATCAAGGTCAACCAGGCGGCGGGTGATCTCAACCTGCAGGCCAACCTGCACAGCATGGCCAATGGTGGACACGCGTCGGCCAGTGTTCGCAGCCTGCAGCAACGTCAGTCCAACCTTTTCAATTCGCCGATGCAGGCCACCGCCACCATCGGCGGCAATGCGCTGGCAGGCGCTGGCGGCATCGCATCAATCAATCAGGCCAGTGGCGGCGGCAACGCGGAGTTGAACTCCGTCACCGCGACACTGGCCGCACAGGGCATACGCGAGGCAAGTGATGAGGCCATGGCTTCATCCGAAGTGCTCGCGTCGGCAGGGGGGCAGTCCACCGTTAGCGACCCCCGCGCAACCCGCCGGGTTGGCGTGGAGGCATCCGCATTGCGCGGATTTGACGGCGTACTGCAACTCAATCAGATCGCGGGATCAGGCAACGCAACGGAGAACAGATTCAGCATCTCCGTGCAGGGCACCCCGTGAGCACAGTTCCATCCACCCGATGCATCAGAAAATCTGAAGAGGGCACCATGAAAGCGATCAAATGGAATGTACTCGCCATGGCGGTTTCCGCGCTGACCCTCAGCGCGGCAGCCAATGCGGCGGATGACCAGAACGCGACCGCGAACATCAATCACCAGCATGCTGTGACTGAGACGCGGACGAATACCAACACCAACACCAACATCAACACCAATGTCGATACCGACATTGATCTGAAGTTGGATGCCGCAGCCCGCCTGCGCTACAACGATACGCGCAACAACACGGACACACGGACCAACACCGAGACGACCAGCACCTGGTCCAGCGATGTAACCGAGAACGTGCAGAAGACCTCCAACATCTCTGCCGACGAGCGCAAGGAAAAGAACAACCATGGCGTGGATGTGAACCTTGAGAAGGACATGCGTCTGAGCTCGGACGTCAACTTCTCCGGCGACCCGACCATTACCGGCAACATCGATCTGGACTCGGCCGCGATTGCCATCATCGACAACCGCCAGTCGATCTCCAACAACCATGCCGAGAACGGCCTGCTGAACAACGATGCATCGATTGCCGATGATGTTGGTTCCGATGCTTCGGGCAACCTGGGCTTCAACGTCGCCGCTGGTGACAACAATACCCAGGACAATGCGGCTGCACTGTCGGCAGCGGATGCATCCTTCAGCTTCGGCATGGCGGATGCGGAAGTGTTCGTGAACCAGAGTGGCATGAACAACACCACGATGAACTACGGTGTGACCAATAGCGCAGGCGTGGGCGGCAATGCCTTCTCCGGGGCCAGTGGCAATATCGGTGTGAACGTGACCTCGGGCAACAACAACGAGCAGAAGAACGCTCTGGCTGCCTCGGTCGCCACCAGTGCCTATGCCACCTCGAGCATCAGCTCGAACCAGGTGTCCTCGGGCAATGAAGTCAGCAACGATGGCTATTACGACTACCTCGTGAACAGCTATTCGATCAGCATGAGTGGCAAGGTCACCGGCACCACCAAGGGCACCGGCACCGGCACTTATACCGGCACCGGCAATTCCTACCAGAAGAGCAACTTCTACGTAGACAACTGGTCGGGCGATACGCATCCGGCCGGCGACCAGACCGGTCACTCGGATTGGGATAACCAGACCCAGGGTGCTGTTGCAAACCCGTACAAGCCGGGCGTTGGTGGCATGGCATGGGATACCGACGAGAAGGGCACCTCGAGCTTCTCCGAGATGGGCACCGCCGATCTCACTGCCAGCTTGAGCGGCAAGGTGATCGACATCGATTGGATCGCGGTTGATGCGACCAACACGGCCAGCCTCTCGGGCAGCGCGTTCTCCGGCGCGTCCGGCAACATCGGTGTCAATGTCTCCTCCGGCACCGGCAACCTGCAGGCCAACAGCCTCGCGCTGGCGGTGGCACAGCCGTCAACCGGTGGTGGTGGTACCGGTAACGAGCCGTAACCGGATGCGTCATCCCCGTGGATGACGCACTGGCTCAGCGTAACAAGCCCGGCCATCCGCCAATGGCCGGGTTCCGGGAGCCCCCATTCCACTCCCCCGGGAGGGGGGCTCCCACCTTCCGGCGCTCTGGAGGTACCACGCCCATGTTTGGTCGATCGCTGCTGTTGGCTTGTGCGTTGAGTGTGTCGCCGGGCCTGCTGCACGCAGGCGAGGTGGCATTCAGCAGTGTGTTGCCCAATGGTGCGTTGTACAGCGGCAAGATCGAAAGCATGAAGGAACGGCGCTTCCGCAACCTGGTGCGGCAGCAGACCGACTACAGCTGCGGTGCCGCGGCGCTGGCGACTATCCTCAAGCATGCATACCACCTCAACACCGACGAGGCGACGGTGATCGAGGGCATGATGGGAGTTGCCGACCCGGAGTTGGTGAAGCAACGTGGATTTTCGTTGCTGGATATCAAGCGTTACGTGGAATCCCTGGGTATGCGCGGTCGCGGCTACCGGATTGACGAGGAGCGGCTGATGAACCTGCGCGTCCCCAGCCTGGTGCTGATGGATGTACGTGGCTTCCGCCACTTCGTCGTGCTCAAGCAGATACGCGATGGCATGGCCGAGGTCGCTGACCCGATCCTTGGCAACCGCGTGGTGCCGTTGCCGGAGTTTCTTGAAGCCTGGCCATCGCGCGCGGTGTTCGTGGTCATAGGCAGTGACTTCGATCGCAATACGGTGCTGCTGCAACCCAGTGAGAGGCCCAGTGCGCGCGCGCTGTATGCACGCCAGGGGGCCAGCCCCATTACCGATGCGGAGCTGGTCGACTTTGGCTTCAGCCATGCCGACCTGTTCTGAAGGAGTGTTGTGATGAACGCAACCAAGTTCGCCCTGCTGGCTTTAGCGCTGACGCTCGCGCTGCCAGCAGTTGGCGCGGAAACACCACAAAAGCCAGGCAAGGGCCTGCACGAGATTCCGGATCCGGAACTCAATCTGATGCGTGGCCGCTATACCGTGGGTGGCAACGCGGTGGCATGGTTCGGGGTGACCATGGTCTCTACCTGGCAAACCACGACGGGCCAGAGCCTGCAGGGCGCGATGACGCTGGGCATGGACTTCAGCAAAGGTGGCAACGTGCCGAAGGTGACGTTCACACCGATCGTCAGCATCACCGATGCCAATGCGCCCTTGCCGGATTCCAGCGGACGCAGCATCGATGGTAGTGGTTTGAACAACGTGGCCGGTGTCAGCCAGAGCGTGCAGATCGCCGGCGACGGCAATCGGGCCAGCAATGTCATGCATCTGAATGTACGCAACGACGGCGTCGTGCCCGGCGTCAGTGGATCGATAGCAGGCAATGCAACGGCACAGTCGGGTGACGCAAGCGCGGTGGCCAGCTTCGACGGCAATGCTGCGCGCCTGCAGCTGACCATCCAGGGGCAGGGCGCTGTGCAACAGTGGCTACGCAGTGGCAGCGTTGGCCAGAGTGTCCAGCTGACCAGCGATGGTCAGTTGGTCAGCAACCGGCTGCAGATTGATCTGGTAAGGGAGTCGATGGCGGGGAACCTGCCGTTGGCCCAGAACGTGGCACAGGCCATCACGCTCAATCGGGGGATTGGCGGGATAGGCGGGCAGTGAGCACGGGAAGGCCCGTGTTTTTGGCGAGTCCAACGTAGAGGAACGACACAATGAAACGACTGGCGATGGCGGCGCTGGTGAGTCTGACTGTTGCTTCACCACGGGTGATGGCGCAGGAGGCGACAACCGGCAACAAGGATGCAGAGGATGTAAGGGCACTGGTGGCGCAGCTGGAAGCACTCAAGGCCAGCTATGCCCAGGAGGTGCGGCGTCTGCGGGAATTGGATATGCAGGTGCAGGCAATTCAGGCGCGGGTCAGTGGCAAGACCGCCCAGGTGTTGCCGACACCGCAGTTGCCCGCGGGTGAGGCCGCAGCTGCTTCCACCGCAGCGACAGCCCCGCCCGCAACTGCGGCCCCGGCCGGCGAGGGCTATGCAAGCAGCGCGGCTGAAGCACAGCAGGCCAAGGAAGCGGCACGGCGCAGTGTTGATGACGTGAAGCAACAACAATCGGCGCTGTTCAATCAAAAGCTGACGCTGGAAAACAGCATCACCTATGCACGCTATGACCGCAAACAGCTGACCCTCAACGGCTTCCTGGCGTTGGACGCGATCTTTCTCGGCAACATCGCCATCGAAAACGTCGAGTCCGATTCGCTCACCTACAACTTTGCCGCACGCTGGGGCCTCAATCCCCGCCTGACCTTGAACCTGGATGTGCCGTACATCGCCCGCAAGACGATTTACCAGAAGGGCGGTGCAGGTGGTTCAGCGGCGGCCATCGCGCAGGAGGAAACCCATGGCACCGGGATTGGCGATGTCACCGTCAGTGCCAATTACAAGCTGTTTGGTGAACGCGGCTGGCGCCCGGAGACCGTCCTGACCGGCGGTATCACCGCGCCGACGGGGCGCGAGCCCTATGGCCTGGATTGGAAGGTGATCGAGCGCGACGACGATGACTTCATCCGTTTCGCGGTGCCTTCCAAGCAGCCGACCGGCAACGGTCTATGGCAGGCGAACATCGGCCTGTCGGCGGTGAAGAGTGCGGACCCGGCGATCCTGTTCGGCAACATCGGTTATGTGCGCTCGTTCAAGCGCAGCTTCGACGACATCGATGCCAATCCGGATACGGTCAATCCTGGTGAGGTGACGCTGGGTGATTCGTATTACTTCGGCGCAGGCGTGGCGTTTGCATTCAACGAGCGCACCAGTTTGAGCATTTCCTTCAGCGACCGCATGAGTGCACGTGCCAGCACGCGTTACAAGAACGGCAAGTGGATGAAGGTGATCGGCAGTGATGGCAACGCGGGGACGCTCAATCTGGGCGTGACCTATGCGCTGACATCCAAGGCCACTTTTGTGAGCATGCTGGGAATTGGCCTTACCCCGGATGCGCCGGATTTCACCCTGGCGTTCAAGCTGCCTTACATGCTGTGAGGATGATCGCGGGATGAGCTCTGGTGGAGGCGGGCGCTGCGTGCAGTCGATCAACGCAGCGCTTCCAGCTCCAGGTGATGCTTGCGGCACATGCGGTAGATGGTGACCCGTGAGACTTTCATCAGTCGCGCGCAGGCGCTGATGTTGTATTGGCTTTGTTGCAGGCAGGACAGCAGGGTTTCGCGTTCGGCCCGGCTCCGCGCCTGGCTGAGTTGGGCGTCGTTGGCAGCCTGGTTGAGCTCCAGATCCGCGCAGCTGATCAACTCGCCTTCGGCGGTGATGGCCGCACGTTGTACCCGGTTGAGCAGTTCGCGGACATTGCCGGGCCACGGGAAGC
This sequence comes from Stenotrophomonas sp. STEN063, assembly GCF_056854515.1. Taxonomy (NCBI): domain Bacteria; kingdom Pseudomonadati; phylum Pseudomonadota; class Gammaproteobacteria; order Lysobacterales; family Lysobacteraceae; genus Stenotrophomonas; species Stenotrophomonas sp. STEN063. The sequence continues at coordinate 9,958 of NZ_JBXFWF010000070.1, read as the reverse complement.
GGTCCATTGCCTGGCGTGCTTCAGTGGTGTAACCGCGGGCGCGGGTGGGGTGGCGGGTGCGGAAGTTGCGCAGGAACTGGCGCGAAAGCAGTTCAATGTCGCCATCGCGTTTGCGCAGTGGCGGCATCGACAGGCGCAGCACGTTCAGGCGGTAATAAAGATCGCGACGGAAGCGGCCTTCTTCCACCGCACGTTCCAGATCCACGTGGGTGGCGGCGAGGATGCGTACATCCACCGGGATGGGCTGATTGCTGCCAACCCGCTCGATGGTGCCTTCCTGCAATACCCGCAACAGACTGGTCTGCGCATCCAGCGGCAGGTCGCCGACTTCATCCAGGAACACGCTGCCGGTGTGTGCGGTTTCAAATAGGCCTTGGCGACGGCCGGTGGCACCGGTGAAGGCTCCACGCTCATGGCCGAACAATTCCGACTGGACAAGGGTGGAAGGAATGGCACCGCAGTTGATGGCCTGGAAGGGCTTGCCGTTGCGCGCCGACAGGCGGTGCAGCGCATGGGCGGCGACCTCCTTGCCGGTGCCGGTCTCTCCGGTGATCAGGACCGGCAGGTCCACCGGCGCGTACTTGCGCAGGGTGGCGCGCATGACCAGCATCACCTCGCTCTCGCCGAGCAGGGTATCCAGCACGTCTTCACTGGCTGCACGTGGCACTTCATTGCTCAGGCCCTGCAGCCCGCGCAATAGTTCCTTCAGATCCGGTGGATGCGGGAACTGTTGGCGGCAGGCGGCAAGCAAGGGATGCAGGGGCGATTGCCCAATGCCATCGCTGGCCGGGGTGATGGCAAACAACGGCATATGGTGATGCTCGGCGGTGAGCTTGCCGATGCGCTCCAGCTCACTTTCCGAGCTGGTGCGGAAATCGATCAGGCCAACCACCGTGTCGCCGCCACGCATGCCAATGTCGGCGGGCTGTTGGGGAAGTACCGTTCGCACCTGCCAGCCATCCGCAGCCAGCATTACTTTCTCTCTTGCCCCCGGATTTCCAAACCAGATCACACAACGTGTACTTGACACAGATGTTGCGGCCATGCCTGGTCACTCCTCCATTCGGCGTCACCATATACCTGTGATTCACGCATGCGCAATCGTATTTGGCACTTTGTTGCAGGCGGCAGGAGCGTTGTTCGCATTAACTTTTGTGGAGGACAAGTGATGTCGAAAGGACGGCCAATAAAAAAGCCGCAACCCGAAGGTTGCGGCTTGGCAGGTAGCTGCCAGCAGGGCGCTTACAGCGCCATGCGGCGTGCCTGCATGAACTTGTCACCCCAGTAACCGGTGAGCAGGGTGTCGGTGCGGACGTCCTTGCCGGTGCTCGGGGCATGCAGGAAGCGGCCTTCGCCGACATAGATGCCGACGTGGTCTACGCGGCCCTTGCGGCCGAAGAACACCAGATCACCAGCGGCCAACGCGGCGCGGTCATTGATCAGTTCGGCATTGGCCTGGCTGGCCATCTCGCGCGATACGCGCGGCAGCTCGACACCCAGGGCGGTACGGAACACGTAACCGACCAGGCCGCTGCAATCAAAGCCTGCGTCCGGCGAGGTGCCGCCCCAGCGGTACGGGGTGCCCAGCAGGGTCATGGCGCGGCGCAGGATGGACTGCACCTTGCCGTCGGAGTCGTTGGCCAATGCTGCCTCGGTGGCAGCGGAGACACCCTTGGAGGCGTCGTAGGCGGAGATAAGGCGGCTGAGATCGCCGGCAAACATCGCTGAGCGGTCCATCAGCGGAATGGTGTCGCTGGCGGCCAGATGCGGCAGCAGCGCGGCCAGTGTGGCGGTGGCAGCGCTGTCAGCCCTGCTGCGCGGTGCTTCGGTCTTGGCCGCAGCCGGCTTGGCTGCCGGGGCGGTATCGGCGCTCTGGGCGAGGGCGGGCAGGCTGGCCAGAGCCAGTGCCGCGGCGCAGATCAGGCGGCGGAGGGTGAGCGGAACAATCTTGGGCTGGCTCGGATGGGACGTGTTGTCAGTCGTCACGCGGCAGTCACTGGAAAAAGTCGATGGGCGATCATGCCTTGTGAAACGTGTGGATAGGTACAAATTTCGTTAAATAATTGTTATTTTTCGCGAGGAATGTCTCGTTTTACCGTAATACCCGCTTCGCACCGGTGTAATGATCGCGCCAGTAAGCCCCATCCAGGTGGTCCAGGCGGACGGTTCCGCCAGTGCTGGGAGCGTGTACGAAGCGGCCTTCACCTACATAAATGCCGACGTGGAAGACGTTGCCTTTGTTCCCAAAGAACACGAGATCGCCGGCGCTCAGGCGATCGGGAGCGATCTTTGGCCCCTGGATGGCGGCCAGCTCGCGCGAGGTGCGTGGCAGGTTCAAGGCCAGCATGTCCCGGTAGACATAGGTGACCAAGCCGCTGCAGTCGAAGCCGGACTCCGGGGTATTGCCGCCGTAGCGGTACGGCGTTCCAACCAGGCCCAGGGCGCGCATCAGCACCGAGGCGGCTGCGGCGGGGTCGGCGGGGGCGACCGGCGAGTAGTTGCGGGCCGGATTGGGTGCCGAGGCCCGTTTCGGGGGGCTATGCTCGCAGGCGGTCAGCAGCGCGACGGTCAGGAGTGTGGCCGGCAGGCGCCACGAGCGGAAGCGGAGAACTGGCGTGATGTGCATGGAGCCCGGATAATGCGCCACCTTAGAAGGCCGTCATCATGGCGGCGTCCCCGGCGGCCGACAAGCCGTCCCAACGTCTGCCAGCGGGCAGCCATTTATCAGAGTTGCGCATGAAGATCGAAAAAGACCGCGTCGTCCGTTTCCACTACACCGTCTCCGAAGTCGGCCAGGAGCCGATCGAGAGCTCCAAGGACCGTGATCCGTTGGCCATCCTGATCGGCCACGGCAACATCATCCCGGGCCTGGAAGCGGCGATGATGGACAAGGAAGCCGGCGAAAGCTTCGGCGTCGACGTGACGTCGGCCGATGCTTACGGCGAGCGCCGCGAGGGCATGACCCAGCGCGTGCCGAAGAAGCACTTCGGCAAGACCCCGCTGATCCCGGGCACCCAGGTGATCCTGCAGACCAACTTCGGCCCGCGCGCTGTCACCGTCGAGAAGGTCGGCATGACCGTGGTCGACGTCGACCTGAACCACCCGATGGCCGGCAAGGACCTGCATTTCGACGTGGAAATCGTCGAAGTGCGTGAAGCCAGCGAAGAAGAAGTGCAGCACGGCCACGTGCACGGCGACGGCGGTCACCAGCACTAAGCGTTTGCCGCAAGGCAATGCAGCATCGGAACGGCCCGCGAAAGCGGGCCGTTCTGCGTTGTGGGGCCATCCCATGTAGTGCCGAGCCATGCTCGGCAGAGGCTTTACCGGTAGAACTTCTACCGAGTATGGCTCAACTCCCTCCCTTTCGCGCAGCGAAGGGGAGGGTTGGGGAGGGGTAGGCCCCGGGCTGGCTGATGCAGTCACCGCTCCGCGGATTCCACATTGCTCGCCGTACCTGTAGTGCCGAATCATGCTCGGCAAGCACTTTGCAGTGGAGCCCCTGCCGAGCATGGCTCGGCACTACCTTGGCTTGCGTGCTCTAATCGCGCACCTTTTGCTGAAGGACGTCGCCGTTGTCTACTTCTGTTTTCCAGCCTGTTGCGGGCAATGAGCGCATCGCTACTTTGGATGTGCTGCGCGGCTTTGCCCTGTTCGGCATCCTGCTGATGAACATGGAGGCCTTCAGCGGGCCGATGGACATGTCCTTTACCGGCATCGATCCGCACTGGCAGGGCTGGGACTACTGGGCCGATGCTTTTGTCTACGTCTTCGTGCAGGGCAAATTCTTTACCCTGTTCTCGCTGCTGTTCGGCGCCGGCTTCGCGGTGATGGCGCAGCGGGCTGCCATGGCGGGGCGTGACTTCACCCGTTTCTATCTGCGCCGCAGCCTGGGTCTGCTGGTCATCGGCGTGCTGCATGGACTGCTGCTGTGGTCCGGTGACATCCTGGTCGCCTACGCGCTGCTGTCTTTCGTATTGCTGGCCTTCCGTGAGGCGCCGCGCAGCTGGTTGCCCGCGCTGGGGACGATGGCGTATCTGGGCGCGGCTGTGCTGATGTTGATGCTGGGCGCCTTGATGCAGCTTGTGCCGGCCGATGCTGCCAGTGCGCAGGCAGCTGCCGCGGCAAAGGCAATCGAGGCGCAGCGCCAGGCGTACGGGCATGGCAGCTACCTGCAGGCGGTCGCGCAACGTCTGCGTGACGTCTTCGCTTCCCTGGGGGCGTTGCTGGTTGTCGGTCCGCAGGTGCTGGGTATGTTCCTGATCGGCGCATGGTTCGCGCGCAGTGGCGCCATTGCCGAGCCGGGCCGCTATCCGCGGTTGTGGGCAGGCTTGCGCTGGTTGCTGCTGCCTATCGGTTTGGCGGTGATGCTGCTGAGTACCTGGGTGCTGCCGTACAACGCCCCGGGGCAATTCAACATGCGCAGCGCGGGCGCCTACGCGCTGACGGCAGTCGCCGGTTTGATGATGTGTCTGGGCTACCTCGCATGGGGTGTGCGCTGGAGTCGCCATCTGCGATGGTTGGCGCCCGCCGGGCGCATGGCCTTGAGCAATTACCTGGGGCAGTCGCTGGTCTGCACCCTGGTGTTCTACGGCTATGGGCTGGGCTGGTTTGAACAGGTTGGGCGTGCCTCACAGCTGCTGTTTGCGGTTGTTCTGTTCGCCATGCAGGTACTGCTCAGCCAGCTATGGCTGCGGCGTTTCCAGTACGGTCCGGTGGAGTGGCTGTGGCGGGCGTTTACATACTTGCAATTGCCACCACTGCGGCGCTGAGGCATTCGCGGCAATAAAATGACCGGGTGAACTGTCCCGAAGACGATGTACTTGTTGTTGGTGCCGGTGCCACCGGTCTGGCCACCGCGTTGGCGCTTTCCGAAGCGGGACGGCAGGTGCGGGTGATTGACGCTGGCAAACTTGGCGGCGCGACCTCGCACGGCAACTGCGGCACCATCACCCCCAGTCATGCACCGCCGCTGGCGGCGCCGGGTGTGCCGATGCGTGCGCTGCGTTGGATGCTGTCGCCGCAGGCGCCGTTGTATATCCCACCGCGACCTGATCCAGCGCTGTGGCGCTGGCTGTTCAAGTTCGCCGCTCGTTGCAATCGACAGGACTGGCTGCACAGCGCGCAGGGGCGCGCTGCATTGCTGAACGATTCGCGGCAGCGTCTGGCCGATTGGGTGCAGCGCTACCAGCTGGATTGCGAGTTCGCCGAGAAGGGTTTGGATTATGTGTTCCGCCAGCAACACAATTTCGACACGCATGCGACCGAATGCGGTGCTTTGGCAGACCTTGGCATCGCTACCGAGATCCTCGATGGCAGCGATTACGTTCGTGCTGAGCCCGCCTTCAAGGACGGTGTGATCGGTGCGATCCGTTTCCCGGGTGACGCCAGTCTGCGCCCTGATCGCTATACCGCCGAGCTGGGACGGGTATTGCGTGCGCGCGGTGTGCTGGTTGAAGAGTACTGCGCGGTGCAATCCTTCGAGCCGCACCGGCAGGGCGTACGCGTGCAGACCAATCGAGGTGCCCGTGATACCGGTGAACTGGTGCTTGCGACCGGTGCGTGGTCACCACGGCTGGCCGTCAGGTTGGGGCTACGCGCCCCGATCCAGGCAGGCAAGGGCTATTCCATCACCGGCAGCTGCCCGGTGCAGGTGCCGAGTCGGCCGGTGGTGCTGAAGGATCGATCGGTGTTCGTCATTGCCTGGGCTGAGCAGATGCGGCTGGGCGGCACGATGGAGTTTTCCGGGCAGGACCGGCGTTTGAATGGGACCCGTCTGCAGGCGCTGGAGCAGGCAGCGCGACAGTATCTGCGCCAGCCGATCGGCGAGGTCATCCATGAGCGCTGGTATGGCTGGCGGCCGATGACCTGGGATGACATGCCGATATTGGGGCGCTCACCCTTGCACGCTCACGTCTGGCTAGCGGCGGGTCATGGCATGCTCGGCATCAGTATGAGCAGTGGGAGCGGACAACTGATGGCTGATTTGATCACCGGGCAAGCGCCTGCAATCGATCCTGCGCCGTATCGCGTGGAGCGTTTCCAGTGAGCGCGCGCAATTACGATGTGGTGGTACTGGGGGGCGGCTCGGGCGGCTTGGCTGCCGCATTCCGCGCAGCATCCTACGGCGCCAAGGTGGCGATGCTGGAGCCTGCGCCGTTGGGGGGCACCTGCGTCAATGTGGGCTGCGTGCCGAAGAAGGCGATGTGGCTGGCTGCGGACCTGGCCGAGCGCATTGGACTGGCACGGAAGATCGGTTTCGATGTGCCTGCCGAACCGGCGCTGACGTGGTCAACCCTGTTGGAGCGACGCCAGCAGTACATCGCCAATATCCACGCCAGCTACCAGAAGCGGTTGGATGAAACCGGCGTGGTGCGGGTCAGCAATCGTGGACATCTGATCGATGCGCACACGGTTCAGTGCGAGGACGGCACCCAGTTCCGCGCCGAGCACATCGTCATCGCTACCGGCGCGCATCCGCTCAAGCCGGAGTTGCCGGGGGCAGCGTTGGGTGGTGTGTCGGATGATTTTTTTGCGCTGCGGGCGCGGCCGAACCGCGTTGCCTTGGTAGGCGGTGGTTATATCGCGGTGGAGCTTGCTGGCGTGCTACGAGCGTTGGGTAGCGAGGTTGCCTTGCTGGTACGCGGACAGCGCCTGCTGGACAAGTTTGACGCGGAAGTGTCGGACCAGCTGGCGGAGAACCTGCGCCTGCAGGGCGTGGAGCTGCACTTCGGCTGCAAGGTGGAGGCGCTGCAGCGGCAGCAGCAACAGATCCGCGCGCAGCTGCACAACGGCCCCGAGCAGGCTGTGTTCGACACCGTGCTGTTTGCGACCGGGCGCGGACCGAATACCCGAGGACTTGGTCTGGAGCAGGCAGGCGTGAAGCTGGGCGAGAAGGGCCAGGTCGAGGTGGATGACTACCAGAACACCTCGGTGCCTGGCATCTATGCGGTCGGCGACGTTACTGGCCGGGTGACCCTGACGCCGGTGGCGATTGCAGCCGCGCGCAGGCTGATGGATCGCGTGCTGGGCGGGCATCCGGAGGCCAGGCTCGATTACGAGAATGTTCCCAGTGTTGTGTTCGCGCATCCGCCGCTGGGCAGTGTCGGCCTGAGCGAGGAAGAGGCGAGCAGGCGCTTTGGCAAGGTGAGCACGTATTACAGCCGCTTCCGGCCGATGCTGCAGGCGCTGGGGCAGGGTGAAGTGCGCAGTCTGTTCAAGATGGTTTGCGCTGGCGAGGACGAGAAGGTGGTTGGCATCCATCTGCTGGGCGAGGGCGCCGACGAAATCCTGCAGGGATTTGCGGTGGCGGTGAAGGCTGGCGTGACACGCAGGCAGATGGAGGAGACGGTGGCGATCCATCCGACTTCGGCTGAGGAAGTTGTTCTGATGCGCTGAGGGGGCAGCAACAGCAATAGCAACAGCAACAGTGCAAAGGCACCCCTCCTCAATCCTCCCCTGCGCTGCGCGCAAGGGAGGAGGCGGATCCTGCAGTCGCCGACAATGCGTTTGCTCCCTCCCTTTGCCGCAGGCAAGGGGAGGGTTGGGGAGGGGTGTAGTTGATCTTGCTCCTTCTCCGGTAAACGCCTTGGTCCTACCCGCCAGCCCGTACAAATCCCTTAGCGCCCATAATGGAAAGCCATCTCCCCCGTATGCCGTAACAGCGTGACTGCTCCAAACCAGCGCGAGGCCACCATGGCCACGCCAACACTGCCCACCAGTTCGCGTCGGCTGTTGATCAGCGGCCTGTTGCTGGCCGCCACCGGTGCGATCGCCGCGTCCGGCAAGGCGGTGATCGTCAAGCTCGCCTACCGGCATGGCGCCGATGCCACCGCCTTGCTTGCGCTGCGGATGATGATCGCGTTTCCGTTCTTCATCGCCATGGGCGTGTGGGCGGCACGGCGCGCGCAGCCGCTGTCGGTCGGTGATCGTTGGCGGGTGCTGCTGCTCGGCTTCAGTGGTTATTACCTGTCGAGCTATCTGGATTTCCTTGGCCTGCAATACATCAGCGCCACGCTGGAACGGCTGATCCTGTATCTCAGCCCCACGTTGGTGGTGTTGATTGCATTGGTGGTGCTCAAGCAACGGCCCACCCGCATCCAGGTAGCGGCCTTGCTGGTCAGCTACCTCGGCGTATTGCTGGCTTTCGGCCATGACATCCAGCTCGAAGGCCGGCGTACCTTGATCGGCTCGGCCCTGGTGTTCGCCAGTGCGCTCAGTTATGCGGTGTATCTGTTCGGCAGTGGTCAGGCGGTGGCGCGGATTGGCGCGGTGCGCCTGACTGCCTACGCCAGCATGGTGGCCTGCGTGCTGTGCATCGGCCAATACCTGTTGTTCCAGCCCTGGGCAGCGCTGTGGGAGTACGCGCCGCCGGTGTACTGGCTGTCACTGCTCAACGGCACGGTCTGTACTGTCTTGCCGGTGCTGGCGATCATGATCGGGGTCAAGCGGATTGGCTCTTCGCTAGCGGCGCAGGTGAGTATGCTGGGGCCAGTTTCCACGATTGTGCTCAGCGTATGGCTGCTCGACGAACCGATGGGTATTTGGCAAAGCGCCGGGACGGTGCTGGTGCTGCTGGGCGTGCTGCTGGTGGGCAGCGGCGTGGCGAAGAAGAAGCGATGAGCCCGGAGGCCAGTGCCGCCGCCGGGCATGCACGCATCCTTGAGGCGATTCGTGCCATTCCGCGTGGGCAGGTGCTGGGCTATGGCGAAGTGGCGGCCAAGGCCGGGCTGCCCGGAAGGGCAAGGCTGGTAGCGCGACTGCTGGGCAGCAATGAGGACCCGGAGCTGCCCTGGCATCGGGTGCTGCGCTCGGACGGTCGCATCGCAATGCCGGAGGGCTCGCGCGGTTGGCGCGAACAGAGCCAGCGGCTGCGGGCCGAGGGCGTGGCGGTGGAGAACGGCAGGGTGAAGCGGCCCAAACCGCCGCGCAGCCTGGACGAGGCGATCTGGGGCCCGGGCTAGCCGCTGCGGCTATGATGTAGCCAGTTTCCCCGGATGCCACCATGTTCCCGCGCCTACCCAAGATCACCCAGACATTGCTGATCGCCAACGTCGTCCTGTTCCTGCTGCAGCAGCTTCCGCAGACGGCGGGCATCTTCACCCAGCTGATGCTGTGGCCGCTGGGTTCACAGCAGGTCTTCAGCGATTCACCGGGATTCGAACCGTGGCAGCTGCTGAGCTATGGGTTCCTGCATGGCAGCTTCGGCCATCTGTTCTTCAACATGCTGGCGCTTTTCATGTTTGGTGCGCCGTTGGAGGCGACCTGGGGCGAGAAGCGCTTCCTGACCTATTACATGGTGTGCGTGGTCGGCGCTGGCCTGTGCCAGTTGCTGGTGGCTGCGTTTGCCGGGGAGTACAACCCGGTGCTGGGTGCCTCTGGCGGTGTGTTCGGCCTGTTGCTGGCCTACGGCATGTTGTTCCCGAACCAACGGGTGGTGCTGTTGTTCCCGCCGATCCCGATGAAGGCACGTACTTTCGTGATCGTGTTTGGTGCGATTGAGCTGCTGCTGGGCTTCACCGGTTGGCAGCCCGGGGTGGCCCACTTCGCCCACTTGGGCGGCATGCTGTTTGGCTGGTTGCTGATCCGCTACTGGCGTGGGCAGCCACCGTTCAACAAGCGTGGCCCGCACCTGCGTCGCGTCAAATAACAAGCAACTGTAGTGCCGAGCCATGCTCGGCAGGGGCTCTACGAATAGAGCCGAAAGATGTGGTTCCGAGCCATGCTCGGCAGAGACTTTACCCGCGCAAGGCAGCCCTCACCCCAACCCCTCTCCCGCAAGCGGGAGAGAGGCTCAAGTGGTAGTGCCGAGCCATGCTCGGCAGAGACTTTACCCGCGCAAGGCAGCCCTCACCCCAACCCCTCTCCCGCAAGCGGGAGAGAGGCTCAAGCGGTAGTGGGGGGCGCCGCGCCCGCCGGCGGCGCACCCAACACCGCCACACCACACCCCCCCGCGCCACAC
>NZ_JBXFWF010000069.1:0-26162 GCF_056854515.1 Stenotrophomonas sp. STEN063 | reverse complement strand
GCCAAATGCCGAGCATGGCTCGGCACTACAGGTGAAGCATTCGGGATTGTCGGGCAGGCCCAATGCCGAGCATGGCTCGGCACTACAGGTGAAGCATTCGGGATTGCTGGGCAGGCCCCTGCCGAGCATGGCTCGGCACTACAGGTGAAGCGCTCGGGATTGTCGGGCAGGCCCAATGCCGAGCATGGCTCGGCACTACAGAAGAGGCGCTACCCTTTGCTGCGACGCTTGCCGAGGTCGCGGGCCAGTACCCAGACGACCAGCAGGTTGACCGCCAGCAGCAGCCACGAGGCCCAGCCGGGGTGTTTGACGATGGCGTAGAAATCCAGCGGCAGGTAAAGCGCAGCGGAGATGCAGCCCAGCCATGAGGCCCAGGCCTTGGCGCGCCACAGGCCCCAGGCTTCGAGCAGGCGCAGCAGCCCGTAGCCGACCAGTACAGCGGCGCCGAGGTGAACGGTATCGGGGGTGATCATGCCCAGCAGCGAGGAGAAAGCGCCGTTCTCGGGGTCACCACCTGCGCGGTGGATCAGGGCATTGATGATGTTGCGGAGTGGGGCCGGCCCGGAGATCTCCAGGCCAGCCGCGGCGAGAAAGGCCAGTACGGCCTTTCCCGCTTCCAGCAGCGCGATGGCTGCCAGTCCCGGATGCGCATGCGGATCCGGGTTGTAGGGCTTGTTGTCAGTCAAGACAATCAGCCGCCGCGCGACGCCTTCTTGCGGTCGCTTTCGGTCAGGAACTTCTTGCGCAGACGAATTTCCTTCGGGGTGATTTCCACCAGCTCGTCGTCGTCGATGAAGTCCAGGGCCTGTTCCAGCGAGAACTTGATGGCCGGGGTCAGCTGGATCGCATCGTCCTTGCCCGAAGCGCGCATGTTGGTCAGCGGCTTGGTCTTGATCGCGTTGACGGTCAGATCGTTGTCCTTGGAGTGGATACCGATCAGCTGGCCTTCGTACACGTTGTCGCCTTCAGCAGCGAACAGCTTGCCGCGTTCCTGCAGCGGGCCCAGCGAATAGGCCGGGGTTGCACCCGGGGCGTTGGCGATCATCACGCCGTTCAGGCGCTTGGCGATGGCGCCCTGTTCCTTCGGGCCGTAATGGTCGAACACGTGGAACAGCAGGCCGGAACCCTGGGTCAGGGTCTTGAACTCGTTCTGGAAGCCGATCAGGCCACGCGCCGGGATCTTGAAATCAAGGCGAACACGGCCCTTGCCGTCGGACTCCATGTTTTCAAGCAGGCCCTTGCGGGTACCCAGCTTTTCCATCACGCCGCCCTGGTGCTGCTCTTCGATATCAACCACCAGCTGCTCGATCGGCTCCATCATCTGGCCGTCGATTTCCTTGATGATCACTTCCGGGCGCGACACGGCCAGCTCGTAGCCTTCGCGACGCATGGTTTCGATCAGCACCGACAGGTGCAGCTCGCCACGACCGGAGACCAGGAACTTGTCGGCGTCTTCAAGCTGCTCGACCTTCAGTGCCACGTTGTGCACGGTCTCGCGCTCCAGGCGCTCCTTCAGCTGGCGGCTGGTCAGGAACTTGCCGCCGGACAGGTCCTTGTTGCCTGCGAAGGGCGAGTTGTTGACCTGGAAGGTCATCGAGATGGTCGGCTCGTCGACGGTCAGCGGCGGCAGCGCTTCCGGGGTGTCCAGGGCGCAGACGGTGTCGGAGATGGTCAGTTCCTGGATGCCGGAGATGGCGATGATGTCGCCAGCCTGTGCTTCGTCGACTTCGATGCGCTCCAGGCCCATGAAGCCCAGCACTTGCAGGACCTTGCCCTGGCGCTTCTTGCCTTCACGGTCGATCACGGCGACGGCCTGGTTCTTCTTGACCTTGCCGCGCTGGATGCGGCCAATGCCGATGACGCCGACGAAGTTGTTGTAGTCCAGCTGGCTGATGCGCATCTGGAACGGGCCGTCGGCCTCGACTTCCGGCACCGGCACGTACTTCATGATCGCTTCGTACAGCGGGGTCATGTCGCCGTCGCGGACGGTGTCTTCCAGGCCGGCGTAGCCGTTCAGGCCCGAGGCGTAGACGATCGGGAAGTCGAGCTGCTCATTGGTGGCGCCGAGCTTGTCGAACAGGTCGAACACCTGGTCGATGACCCATTCCGGACGGGCGCCCGGGCGGTCGACCTTGTTGACCACGACGATCGGCTTGAAGCCCATCGCGAAGGCCTTCTGGGTGACGAAGCGGGTCTGCGGCATCGGGCCGTCCATCGCGTCAACCAGGATCAGCACCGAGTCGACCATCGACAGCACGCGCTCCACCTCGCCACCGAAGTCGGCGTGTCCCGGGGTATCGACGATGTTGATCCGGTTTTTGGTACCGGTCTTCTTGTCTTCCCAGGTAATGGCCGTGTTCTTGGCCAGAATGGTGATGCCGCGTTCCTTTTCCTGGTCGTTGCTGTCCATCACGCGCTCGGCAAGTACCGTGCGCTCGGACAGGGTGCCGGACTGCTTGAGCAGCTGGTCGACGAGGGTGGTTTTGCCATGATCGACGTGGGCGACGATGGCGATGTTGCGAAGATTTTCGATGGACATGCGAAAGACGGCCAGCCGGTGCCGTGAAATGGGGAAAATGAGTCCAGCATTATAGCGCTATGTCGCCGCTGTGCGAAAACTGCCGTTCAGACTCGTCTGATTGCCCATTCAGCCTTCCTCGGTTCAAGCTGCTGCAGAGGGGCAGCAGCACGGGCGGAGCCGGGTGTAAACTAGCTGGCTATTGAGAGTCGTCTTCTTTACTAAGGATTTCCATGTCGCTGATCGCCAATTTCGACACCTCCCGCGGCCCGATCAAGATCGAGCTGTATGCCGACAAGGCACCGCTGACCGTGGCCAACTTCGTCAATCTGGTGAAGCACGGCTTCTATGATGGCCTGGCGTTCCACCGCGTGATCGCTGACTTCATGGTCCAGGGCGGCTGCCCGGAAGGCTCCGGCCGCGGCGGCCCGGGCTATCGTTTTGAAGATGAAACCAAGAATGGCGTGCGCCACGAGCGCGGCGTGCTGTCCATGGCCAATGCCGGCCCGAATACCAACGGCAGCCAGTTCTTCATCACCCACATCAAGACCGACTGGCTCGATGGCAAGCACACCGTGTTTGGCAAGGTGCTCGAAGGCCTGGACGTGGTTGACGCGATCAAGCAGGGTGATGCGATCAACAAGATCACCCTGGAAGGCGATACCGACGCCGTGCTGGCTGCCAAGGCCGACCGCGTCGCCGAGTGGAACAAGATCCTCGCCGCCTGATTGATACCAACGGCCACCTGCACAGGTGGCCGTTTCTGATTCCAGCTGGCCAGCGCGCCTGCGTATGCCCGGCCTTACCCCCACAACCGCTTCTTAGCAGAGGAAACCCCCATGAAAGCACCCGTTCGTGTTGCCGTAACCGGCGCTGCCGGCAATATCGGTTATGCACTGCTGTTCCGCATCGCTTCTGGCGAAATGCTGGGCAAGGACCAGCCGGTCATCCTGCAGCTGCTCGAAATCGACAACGAAAAGGCCCAGGCCGCCCTGCAGGGCGTGGTCATGGAACTGGAAGACTGCGCATTCCCGTTGCTGGCTGGCGTGGTGACCACCGCTGACCCGCTGGTGGCCTTCAAGGACGTCGACGTGGCCCTGCTGGTCGGCGCACGTCCGCGCGGCCCGGGCATGGAGCGCAAGGACCTGCTGCTCGAGAACGCCAAGATCTTCACCGTTCAGGGCAAGGCACTGAACGCCGTCGCCAAGCGTGACGTCAAGGTGCTGGTGGTCGGCAACCCGGCCAACACCAACGCCTACATCGCGATGAAGTCGGCGCCGGACCTGAACCCGCGCAACTTCACCGCCATGCTGCGCCTGGACCACAACCGCGCCCTGAGCCAGCTGGCTGCCAAGACCGGCAAGACCGTGGAGAGCTTCGAGCAGTTCACCGTGTGGGGCAACCACAGCCCGACCATGTACCCGGACTACCGCTTCGCCACCACCGGCGGCGCCAAGGTTGCCGAGCTGATCAACGACCAGGAATGGAACGCCAACACCTTCATCCCGACCGTCGGCAAGCGCGGCGCAGCGATCATCGCCGCCCGTGGCCTGTCCTCGGCTGCGTCGGCAGCCAACGCTGCCATCGACCATATCCATGACTGGGTGCTGGGCAGCAATGGCAAGTGGGTGACCATGGGCGTGCCGTCCGACGGCTCCTACGGCATTCCGGAAGGCGTCGTGTTCGGCTTCCCGGTAACCACCGAGAACGGCGAGTACACCATCATCAAGGACCTGCCGATCGACGACTTCTCCAAGAAGTACATCGACATCACCCTGGGCGAGCTGGAAGAAGAGCGCGCCGGCGTTGCCGACCTGCTGTAACAGCTGGCGGTTGATGTGATGCAATGAACGGGGAGGCTTCGGCCTCCCCGTTTTTATTTGTTGTCTGTTGTAGTGCCGAGCCATGCTCGGCAGAGGCTCTACTGGTGAAGCCTCTGCCGAGCATGGCTCGGCACTACAGGGCTGCGGCCTATACCGACCACGGCTCGGCACTACGCTCCCTCCCTTTCGCGGAGCGAAGGGGAGGGTTGGGGAGGGGTAAGCTCTTTGCCGGATTGACGGTCTATCGGTAAGGCCTCTGCCGAGCATGGCTCGGCACTACATTTTTCTCTTGGATATGACTGACAAGATTGCTTTGCACTACATCGACGAGGCGTTGCTGGTCGCGGAGAAACCGGCTGGGCTGTTGTCCGTGCCCGGTCGCCTGCCGGAAAACCAGGACTGCGTTGTGGCGCGTCTGCAACTGGACCATCCGGATGCATTGACCGTGCACCGTCTGGATCAGGTCACTTCTGGATTGATGTTGTACGCGCGCGGCAAGGCGATGCAGATTGCCTTGTCCAAGCAGTTTGAACAGCGCCAGGTCAGCAAGCGCTATGAAGCGCTGGTGCAGGGTCTGGTCGAGGCTGAATCCGGCGAAATTGATCTGCCGTTGATCTGCGATTGGCCGAACCGGCCGAAGCAGATGGTGAGCTTTGAACTGGGCAAGCCGTCGTTGACGCGTTGGCGGGTATTGGCGCGTGATGCCGCTGCGCAGACCACGCGGGTAGAGCTGGAGCCGGTGACCGGGCGCAGCCATCAGCTGCGCTTGCATCTGGCAAGCATCGGGCATCCGATCGTGGGTGACGTGATGTACGACGCGCTTCCTGCGCTGCGGGTATGCCTGCATGCGCGGCGCTTGGGGTTTGTGCATCCGCTGAGTGGGGAGATGTTGGAGTTTGTTTCGGAGTGTCCTTTCTAAGGCGGAGGCTACTCTTGCTAGAAGCTTCCCCTCACCCCAACCCCCGCGCTGCGCCCCGGCCCTCGCGCTGGCGCGAGGTCGTTCAGGGAGCAGCGAACCGGTGGTTCGCAAGCTGCTCCTTTCACCCCGCATGCGGGAGAGGGGCTAGCAATGCGTCGGTTGTTAGTGCACTAGCCCCTCTCCCGTTTACGGGAGAGGGGTTGGGGTGAGGGCAAGCTTTCAGCTCAAAACTCTCAACCCCGGCTCTTGGTCCTCAATTTCCCGCCCCCGAGCCTTTGGTCTTAAGACCATCGTCGCAAGGAGTCCGGGCCATCCTCCGGACTATGCTCGGCACATAGCCAGGGAGTTGCCGGAGGGTTTCGTGCAGTACGAGCAGATCTACCGCCGTTCCATAGAAGAGCCGGAAGCTTTCTGGGCTGAAGAAGCCAAGGCGATCCACTGGCATCGTCCCCCGCAGCAGATCCTGGACTACTCCAATCCTCCATTCCGGCGCTGGTTTGTCGGTGGCGAAACCAACCTCTGCTACAACGCGGTTGATCGGCACCTGGCCGAGCGCGCCGACCAACTCGCGCTGGTCGCCATCTCCACCGAAACCAACATCACCCGCGAACTCACTTACCGCGACCTCCATCGCGAAGTGAATGCCTTCGCCGCGGTACTGCTCAAGCTCGATGTCGGCCGCGGCGATCGCGTCGTCATCTACATGCCGAACATGGCCGAGGCGGTGTTCGCGATGCTGGCATGCGCGCGCATCGGTGCGGTGCACTCGGTCGTCTTCGGTGGTTTCGCCGCGCACAACCTGGCGCTGCGTATCGACGATGCAAAGCCAAAATTGCTGATCGCTGCCGATGCCGGCATGCGCGGTGGCAAGGTCATTCCGTACAAGGCGATGGTCGATGCCGCCTGTGCTGAAGCCACTACGCCGCCACCCAAGGTATTGATTGTCTCGCGCGGTCTGGATGCAGCAGAGCCGCGCATCGCTGGCCGCGACGAGGACTATGCGCAGCTGCGTGTGCAGGTTGGTGATGTCGAGGTGCCGGTGCAATGGCTGGAGTCCAACGAGCCCAGCTATCTGCTGTACACCTCCGGTACCACCGGCAAGCCCAAGGGCGTGCAACGCGATGTCGGCGGCTATGCGGTGGCGATGGCGCAGTCGATGCGCACGGTGTTTGATTGCGCGCCGGGCCAGGTGATGTTCTCCACCTCCGATGTCGGTTGGGCGGTTGGGCATTCGTATAACGTCTATGGTCCCTTGATCGGCGGTTGCACTTCGTTGCTGTACGAAGGCCTGCCGATCAATCCGGATGCAGGCATCTGGTGGGCGCTGTGCGAACAGTACGGTGTGCGCACGATGTTCTCTTCGCCGACCGCGATCCGCGTGCTGAAGAAACACGATGTCGATTTCATCGATCGCCATGACCTGTCCGAGCTGAAGTACCTGTTCCTGGCCGGTGAGCCGCTGGACGAGCCGACCGCGAAGTGGATCACCGGCGCGCTGCATAAGCCGGTCATCGATAATTACTGGCAGACCGAAACCGGCTGGCCGGCATTGACCTTGTTGCCGGGACTGGAAATGAAGCCGATCAAGTTCGGCTCACCGGGCTTGCCGAATCTGGGCTACAGAATGAAGGTCATCGACGAGCAGAGCGGCGCCGAAGTGCCGCCCGGGCAGAAGGGCGTGCTGGTCATCCAGCCGCCGTTGCCGCCGGGTTGCATGAGCACGATCTGGAACGATGACGAGCGTTTCCTGAAAAGCTACTTCGGTCACTTCAAGGAGCTGCTGTACAGCTCGCTGGACTGGGCCATCCGCGACGAGGACGGCTATACCTTCATCCTGGGTCGCACCGATGACGTGATCAATGTGGCTGGGCACCGGCTGGGCACGCGCGAGATCGAGGAAGCCATCTCCGCCCATCCGCGGGTGGCCGAGGCGGCGGTGATCGGCGTGCATGACGAACTGAAGGGGCAGGTGCCGCTGGTCTTCGTCACCTTGAAGCAGGCCAAACCCGGCGATGATGCCGGGCAGCTGGCTGCGGAAATGATGCAGCAGGTCACAGCTTCGCTGGGTGCGGTGGCGCGGCCTGCGCAGGTTCATATCGTCAATGCGCTTCCCAAGACCCGTTCGGGTAAGCTGCTGAGGCGTTCATTGCAGGCATTGGCGGAACGGCGCGACCCGGGCGATCTGTCGACACTCGACGACCCGGGCGCACTGGAGGAAATCCGCCGCGCGCTGGGGAAATAGCGCGCAACCAGGCCGCAAGGCCACGGTGCAGCGGTGATCGCAAGGGGGCGGTACGCGGGCAGATGTTGGGTATTCCCGGGGGCGGGGGCTCCTGGAAGATGCGCACGTACCGTATTGCGATGCACAAAAGAGGGAGGGGGAATGGCATTCATCTATGCCAAGACGGCCGCTGGCCGCCTGGAGATCGAGAACCGTGGCCTGAAGCTGGCGCCGGCATTGCGTTCGGTGCTGTTGCTGGTTGATGGGCAGCGCGATGAGCGTGAGCTGCAGCAGATGGCACAAGGCCTGCGCGCGCCGGAAGACGTATTGCAGCAGCTGAGCGCGCTGGAGTTGATCGACGCGGTTGCCGGCAGTGCCGACAAGGCACCGGTGCTGCCAGTGACCACCCAGCTCGGCGACGATCCGCTGCGCTACCAGCAGCTGCGCGACTGGATGGCCGAATCGGTGCGCAAGCACCTGGGCCTGAAGGGCTATCTGATCCAGCTGAAGATCGATCGCAGCAAGACCGCGGTCAGCCTGGAGCAGTTGTGGCCGGAACTGGCGGCGGCACTGGGCAAGGCCAAGAGCCCTGCATTTGCCAGCCGCTGGTTGGAAGAAACGCGCGCGCTGGTTGTTGGCTGACTTATCAGCTGGGGCCTGCCTGTAGCGGCGGGCCGCTGCGATGCAAGGGCACTATCATGGTGGCAGGTTCATCATGGGAGTGCCCTGCATGGCACAGGAAAACAGCGGCGAGATCAGCACTGCGGGCTGGGATGCGATCAACGCGGCAATGGCTGCGCTCTACCCGGGGCAGGAGCCGCGGCATTTCGGCACGCTGCTGTCGCATACGCTGGGCGGCAACGATCCGCTGGACGGCATCAGCGTCTATTGGAGCGAGTCGCCGCGTCCACATTGGCACTACGTCAGCTACGGATTTTCCGAGCTGTACGACAAGCAGAGCGATGACCCGCTGGAAAGCGGCTTTGGTTTCGAGTTGACGTTCCGTCTTGCTGCACAGGCAGGTGACGACAAACGCGCCGAGCCGCCGGCGTGGCCGATGAACCTGATGCAGAACCTTGCGCGCTACGTCTTCAACAGCGGCAATGTATTCGAGGCCGGGCATCATCTCGATGCCAACGGGCCTATCGCCTTGGATACCGATACCAGGCTGCGGCACCTTGCCTTCGCCGCCGATCCGCAGCTTCCTGCGATCGACACTGCCAACGGCCGTCTGACCTTCCTGCAACTGGTGGGGGTGACCGACGAGGAGATGGCGGCGATCAAGCGCTGGTCAACGCAGGACGTATTGGCGGTGCTGGAGCCGGCAATGCCGCTGTGGATCACCGAACTTGAGCGCGCTTCGCTGTTGGATGATTCCGCCATTGCCGCACAGCTGGAAGCGGGCAGCCAGCGCGAAGGATCGAGCACCGGCATGTTGTTCGTGGAAACGCTGGATTGGTCAGTCGAAGACGCAACCACCACGTTGGTGCTGGGAGCGGGGCAGGTCGCCAGTGTGCTCGAGCTGCTGCCGTTGCGGCTGCATCACGACAAGCCGCTGGTGGTGCTTGGAAAGGACAGCCAGTGGCGGTTTGAGCCGGGCCTGGTTGACGACGTACAGAGTGATGGCGACAGCGCGCGCTGTGTGCTGTCCGATGCAAGCCTGCAAGCGATGCTGGACAGCGTGCGTGCCGAACGCGGTCTGTATCCGCTGCCAGGTGGCAAGCTGCAGATCGAAGTAAGGCCGACCTTGCTGCGTGATGGGCAAGGTGGCGTGATCCGCGAGATCGGTTGATCCTGCAGCCGCTGCGGCATTCATTGCGCAGCGGCGTCAGCGGTGACGTGCCGCAGGCAAGGAGAATTCGAAGGCCGCACCGTCGTCGCTGTCGAGCAGGCGGATCTGGCGATGGTGCAGCTGCAGGATGCGGTGCACGATCAACAAGCCCAGGCCACCACTGTCCGGTCGCTGGCTGCCCAGGGCCGGTAGCGTGCTGAACAGTTGATCGCGGCGCGCTGCGGGAATGCCTGGGCCGGTATCGGACACACTGACCTGCACATCGCCATCAAGTGCGCGCAACGCCACCGTGATGCGGCCGCCCGCCGGTGTATGCCGGATCGCGTTGTCGAGCAGGTTGGTCAGCACCCGCTCGATCAGGCCGAGGTCGGCTTCCACCGGTGGCAGGCCGGGGGGTATCACTGCTGCGAGTTGCTGCTGGCGTGACTGTGCGGCCAGTTCGAATTTCTGGAAGACGTCCTGGACCAGATCCGGCAGCGAGAACGCCTGCAGTTCCAGCACCACACCGCCATGTTCCAGTCGTGCAAGTTCGAACAAGGCCTGTGCAAGCCGACCAACCTTGTGGCTCTGTGACAGGGCGATGCCCAGGTAGCGCTGCCTCTCCTCGGCGCTGAGGCTGGCGTCCTTGAGGGCGAGGGTTTCCAGATAGCCGTGCAACGACGACAGCGGCGTGCGCAGGTCATGCGACAGGTTGGCGACCAGTTCGCGACGCTGCAGGTCCTGCTGCCGCAGTTGCTGCCATTGCTCGCTGACGCGTTGGCTGAGATGGGCAAAGCTGTGTTGCAGGATGCTGAGCTCGTCGCGCTCACCGGCACGCAGCGGCGTTGGCGGCAAGGGCAGGCGCGGGTCGGCGCTGTCCACGTCGAAGGATTGGATGCGACGGGTAAGCTGGCGTAGCGGCCGGGTCACCCAGCGGAACGCGATCAGTCCTGCCAGCAGCCCGATCACCGCGACGATCGCCAGCGACCATAGCGTGGTGCGCAGATTGCTATTGGCAGCGATGTCAGCAGCCAGCGCTTCACGTTGCTCGCCGACCAGCACCACATAGATGTAGCCGACCTGGCGGCCCTGCACCCACAGCGGTGCGGCATTGAATACCTTGCGGCCGTTGCTGCTGCGCGGGTCGTCGCCGAAGATCGGCAGTTTTTCGCCGTTGAGCAGTGCCTGCACCGGTGCCAGGTCAATGCGGTCCCGCTTGAGGTGGCCTTCCGGCGCGTCATGGCCAAGGATGCGGCCCTCGTCATCCAGCAGATAGACCTCGACGCTGGGATTGACCGACATCAGCTTGCCGAACAGGGCGCGCACTTCGCCATCGCGGATGCCGCGTGCATCCATCAACTCGCCGCTGCGGGCGATGTGCTCGGCCAGGCCGCGTGACAGGCGCTGCACGGTTTCCTGCTCGTGCATGCGGTTGCTGCGCATCTGTATCCAGGCCAGCGCGCCGCAGCAGATCAACAGCAACGCGCAGAACACCAGCGTCAGGCGCTGCGAAAGCGTCAGCCGGTTCATGCCGTGCTCCCGTCGTCGCTCGCCAGTTTGTAGCCACGTCCCCATACCGTAAGAATGCGCTTGGGCGCTGCCGGGTCGTGCTCGATCTTGTTGCGCAGGCGGTTGATGTGGGTGTTGACGGTGTGTTCGTAGCCATCATGCTGATGGCCCCAGACCTGGTTGAGCAGCTCCATCCGCGAGTACACCTGGTCGGGATGACGGGCGAAGAAATACAGCAGGTCGAATTCGCGCGGGGTGAGTTCCAGCGGGCGTCCTTCAACCAACGCGGTGCGTGCGACCGGGTCGATGCGCAGGCCGGCAACTTCGATCGCGCCAGCATCGATGCGTGCGTTCTGCGCCATCGCTTCGACCCGCCGCAACAAGGCCTTTACCCGCGCTACCAGCTCCAGCATCGAGAACGGTTTGGCCAGGTAGTCGTCGGCACCCAGTTCCAGACCGAGGATGCGGTGCAGTTCGCTGGCGCGCGCGCTGGTGATGATGATCGGCGTGTAGCGCGTCATTGCGCGGGCGCGACGGCAGATTTCCAGGCCGTCCACGCCAGGCAGCATAAGGTCCAGCACCAGCGCATCCCATTGCCCGCTTTCCAGCAGGCGCACGCCTTCATCACCGCTGGCCGCATGGGTGACGTCATAGCCTTCGTCACGCAGGTGCATACGCAGCAGGTTGGCGATGTGGACATCGTCTTCGACGATCAGGATGCGTTTGCTGCTGCTCATCGACGCCTGCGGCCGTTGGGGGATGGCTGGCATTGTGCTTGGACCGGCGCGCGGATGTGTCACGAAGAATTTAACTCTGCGTGAGGATTCCTTGACCTGCCCGGGCGCAGCATTGCCACATCGTCCCTGGCTGGAGAACGCCCATGTCGCTCACCCGTCGCAAGCTGCTCGGTATTGGTGGCATGGCCGCCGCTGCTGGCGTGCTGGGCCTGACTGCCTGCAACGGTCCGGCACCGGCAGCACCCGCGCGCGGTGCCGTGTTTGAGGTGATGCGCAGCGACGCCCAATGGCGCCAGCAGCTTACCCCCGCGCAATACGCGGTGCTGCGCCAGCAGGGCACCGAGCGGGCCTTCAGCAGCCCGCTCAACAACGAGCACCGGCGTGGCACCTTCAACTGTGCGGGCTGCGCGCTGCCGCTGTTCTCCTCGGCCACCAAGTTCGACAGCGGTACCGGCTGGCCCAGCTTCTGGGCACCGCTGCATGGCGCGGTAGGCGAGGACCGCGATACCTCCTACGGCATGACCCGGGTGGCGGTGCATTGCCGGCGCTGTGGTGGCCATCTGGGCCATGTCTTCGAAGACGGCCCGCGCCCGACCGGGCTGCGTTACTGCATGAACGGCGTGGCCCTGCAATTCGTCGCGGCCTGAGCGCCGCCTCCCTCATTCAAGAAGGACGTTTCCATGTTCCTGTTGGTCCTGGCCTATCTCGGCGGTGTACTCACCCTGCTCAGCCCCTGCATCCTGCCGGTGCTGCCGTTTGTGTTCGCACGTGCGGACCGGCCGTTCCTGCGCAGTGGGTTGCCACTGCTGGTCGGCATGGCGTTGATGTTCGCGGTGGTCGCCAGCCTGGCGGCGGTGGGCAGTCAATGGGTGGCGCAGGCCAACCAGATCGGGCGCTGGATCGCGCTGGTGGTGATGGCGCTGTTTGCCGTGGCCCTGCTGTGGCCGGCGTTGGCAGATCGGCTGCTGGCGCCGCTGCAGCGCTTGGGCGTGCGCCTGGGCGCAGCCGCCGATGCCGGGCAGGGCGGAGTGCTGAGCTCGCTGCTGATCGGTGTTGCCACCGGCTTGCTGTGGGCCCCCTGCGCTGGGCCGATCCTTGGCCTGATCCTGACTGGCGCGGCGCTGCAGGGGGCAAATGTCGGCACGACCGGCTTGCTGCTGGCCTATGCGCTGGGTGCGGCGACCTCGTTGGCCTTGGCGGTGTGGATAGGCGGGCGTGTGTTCACTGCCTTGAAGCAGCGCCTGGGCGTGGGCGAATGGATTCGTCGCGGTTTGGGTGTTGCGGCTTTGCTGGCGGTGCTGGCAATCGCGATGGGCTGGGACACTGGCTTGCTGACGCGGTTGTCCACGGTCAGCACGGCCAGGTTGGAACAGCAGCTGCTGGATGCACTGCCTGCGCAACAACCCGCTGCAGGCCCGGCGATGATGACGATGGCCGGCGATGCCAAGGGTGATGCCAGCCTGCCGGTGGAAGGCGAGCTGCCGTCGCTGGCTGGTGCCACCGGCTGGTTGAACAGCCCGCCGCTGGATGCGCAACAGTTGCGTGGCAAGGTGGTGCTGGTCGATTTCTGGACCTATTCCTGCATCAACTGCCTACGTGCCATGCCCTATGTGCGCGAGTGGGCCGAACGTTACAAGGACCATGGGCTGGTGGTGATCGGCGTGCATGCGCCTGAGTTCGCCTTCGAGCGTGACCTGGGCAATGTGCAGCGCGCGGTGAAGGATCTGAAGGTCACTTACCCGGTCGCCATCGACAATGACTTCGCGATCTGGCGCGGATTCAACAACAGGTACTGGCCGGCGCATTACTTCATCGACGCGCAGGGACGCATCCGCGCCCATCATTTCGGCGAGGGCAACTACGCGCAGTCCGAACTGATCATCCGTCAGCTGCTGCGCGAGGCCGGCAACAGCTTGCCGGGCGACACGGCACCGGCAATGCGCATGGCAAGCAACGGCGTCGAGCGGCAGGCGGACATGAGCAGTTTGAAGTCGCCGGAAACCTACATCGGCCATGGCCGCGCCGAGCACTTCGCTTCGCCGGGTGGCATGCACGCAGGGCAGGTCGCCGCGTACGCCGTGCCGATGCAGCTGCAGCTCAATCAATGGGCGCTGGGCGGGCAGTGGCGCATTGGCGAGGAAGATGCGCAGCTGGAACAGGCGGGAGGGCGTATTGCGTTCCGCTTCCATGCGCGTGACCTGCATCTGGTGCTGGCGCCGCAGGACCCGGCGCGGCCGGTGCGCTTCCGCGTGCGTATTGATGGTCAGGCACCGGACGCCGCGGCTGGCAGCGACGTATCCGCGCAGGGCGAGGGCACGGTGGACCAGAACCGCCTGTACCAATTGATCCGCCAGAACGGCGACGTGCGCGAACGCACATTCGAAATCGAGTTCCTCGATCCGGGCGTGCGCGCCTATGCCTTCACTTTCGGTTGAATGGAGGAGACACGTGATGAGAATCGCCACGGACAAACTGGTCGCCGGCGGCATCGCGGCGATGGTTGCAGGATTGCTGCTGGTTGCGGTGTTCAGCATGGATCGTTCGGTGCAGGCCGCGCCGGTAGCGCCGGTGTCGATCAGGCTGCCAGCACCGACTGGTGCAGCTGACCTGCAGCAAGCCGGCGTCAAACAGGCGAAGGTGGTGTTTGCCGGCGGCTGCTTCTGGGGCGTGCAGGGCGTGTTCCAGCACATCACCGGCGTGGACAACGCGGTTTCCGGCTACATCGGTGGCAGCGCTGCCGATGCCACGTACGCGCGGGTGAGCAGTGGCGGCAGTGGTCATGCCGAGGCCGTGCAGGTCAGCTACGACCCTTCGCAGGTCAGCTACGGGCAGCTGCTGCAGGTGTTCTTCTCGGTGGTGCACGATCCGACCCAGCTCAACCGGCAGGGGCCGGACCATGGCAGCCAGTACCGTTCGGCCATCTATGCCGATGATGCCGCGCAACGTGATGCGGCGCGCGCCTATATCGCGCAACTGCAGCGCAGCAAGCTGTTCGCTGCGCCATTGGTCACCCAGGTCGATGGTGGCAAGGTGTTTCATGCGGCCGAGGGTTATCACCAGAATTACCTGGCCCTGCATCCGGAGGCGGCCTACATCCGCATCAATGATCTGCCGAAGGTCGCCGCGTTGAAGCAGCAGTATCCGGGGCTGTACCGCGAGCGACCGCGGCTGGTGATGCGCTTGTCGGCGCGATAGCAGCGGGTGAATGCCACAAACGCAACGGGCCGCCGGTCATGCAACCGGCGGCCCGTGTTTGTTCAGAAGGTATGCGCTGGATCAGCTCAGGCCTTCGGCCTTGAGCGCGGACTGCACGGCCGGATCGGCCAGCATGCGCTGCTCGAAGCGGTCCAGTGCGTCCATGCCGGCCAGGTCGAGCTTCAGGCCACGCGCCCAACGCAGGGTCACGTAGGTGTAGGCGTCGGCGATCGAGGCGCGCGGGGTGCCGCCCAGCCAGTCGACCTCGGCCAGACGGTCATTGATGCGCTGGTACAGGGCCGTCAGCTTCTGCCGCGAGTTTTCCTGGGTACGGGCGATGACCGCTTCGTCTTCCAGATACTTGGTCGAGCCGAAGATCGGGTAGTAGGTCGGGTGCAGGTCGGCGTTGACGAAGGACAGCCAGCGGTTGACCTCGGCGCGCGTACGCGGGTCGCTGCCGCCTTCCAGACCGGCAGCCGGGGCCTTGTCACAGATGTAGTGCAGGATGGCCGCGTTCTGGGTCAGGATCCAGCCGCCGTCTTCCAGCATCGGCACGGCGCCGGCCGGGTTCATCTTCAGGTACTCGGGCGACTTCATCGTGGCGTAATCCACGATCTGCAGCTCGAACGGCAGGCCCGACCAGAGCAGTGCGATATGGTCGGCCAGCGAACAGGCGCCGGGCTTGGTATAGAGCTTCATCAAGGCTACCTCGGGAGTTGAAAGACCCGGGCATTATCGCCACAAGCGCGTAACGCAGTGTGTCCATGATTGGCACAGACAGTGCGTTAAGCGTTCAGCTGGCTCAGGAAGCGCGCGGCTTCAGTGACTGCACCTTGTAGAAGGTATGCCCGCCGATGGTGGCCACCTGGTAGGCATTGCGCCAGCTCGGGCTGGCGATGGCGTGGGCGGCGAAGTGGCTGGCGCCGGGCACGATCTCCTTGCGCTGGCCATTGGGCAGGGCCCAGTTGCGCTCGGCGGCAAAGGCCACGTCCACGGCTTCAGCCCAGGCATCGTTGTTGCGCAGCTGGGTGCCGGGGGCGACCAGGGTCGGGGCGAACTGCTTGCGCGCGGTCACCACCTGGCACATCGAGTCACCCCACAGACCACTGTCCAGCCGCCGCAGGGCGACTTCGGCCACGGCCTGCTGGCCGCGGAGGGTCTGGTCGCGGGCTTCCAGATAGACGGTGGTGCTCAAGCACAACGAATCGGCTGCTGGCTGCGGCAACATCTGCGACAACCAAAGAATCCAAGCCAGTTTCATAAATCTCCTTGCTCCGTATGGGCCGCAGCCTGCCTGCCCCCAATCGGGAACCGGACAGCAACGACTTGGCGTTATGGGGAGGCGGCCGTGGCATCGGGGCCGCCCCGTGGGCAGCCCTCAATCAGATTGGGGAGGGCTGCGCCTGCTCACCGGAACTGGTGGGTGAGCGGAAGTTGGCGCAAGGTAGGGGGGCAATCCAAAACTCATCCTGAACGGTGTTTGTTGACATTCAGGTTTGTTGCAGGGGTTGTTTTTGCCTCGGGTACGCGCATTCAGGTTTTTGCGGGCACAGCGGCGGGGTGATTCAGGGTCACGTCGGTCCGCTGCTCAACGCCGAAATAAGTGAGATTTGTATCGCACTTTAGGCGGCTTGCTGCATCGAACGCGTCGCCGGGGGAAGCGCCGCGCTTCCGTGATCGGGTGCGTTGATATCGATGAGGGCGTTGAGCGAATCGTCCCGGGTGCGCCTGCGCTTAACCGGGCTACGACGGTGCTGTCCTAAATCGGACGGGGGTTGTCTCAAAGTGCCGCGGCGAGACGACTGCCCTGATCGATTGCCCGCTTGGCGTCGAGTTCTGCAGCGACATCCGCGCCGCCGATGACATGGACGCTGCGGCCGGTGGCCTGCAGGGCGTCAGCCAGCTCGCGGCGTGGTTCCTGACCGGCGCAGATCACCACGGTGCCGACGTCGAGCAACTGTTCCTGCCCGTCCACGCGGATGCGCAGGCCGCTGTCGTCCACACCCAGGTACTCGACGCCGCCGAGCATCTTCACGCCCTTGGCCTTGAGCGTGGCGCGGTGGATCCAGCCGGTGGTCTTGCCGAGCTTGGCACCGGGCTTGCCAGGGCTGCGCTGCAGCAGCCAGGCCTTGCGGGCCGGGGCTTCGGGTTGCGGTTTGGCCAGCGCGCCACGGCTCTCGAAACTGGTATCCACCCCCCATTCGGCCATCCAGCGGGCCGGGTCCAAGGCCGGTGACGGGCCTTCATGCACGAGGAACTCACCGACGTCGAAACCGATGCCACCGGCGCCGATGATGGCCACCTTGTCGGCGGCCTTGACCCGGCCCAGCAGCACATCCAGATAGCTGACCACCATTGGATGGTCGGCACCCGGGAAGTCGACCTTGCGCGGGCTGATGCCGGTGGCGACCACCACTTCGTCAAAGTCACTGAGTGCCTCGGCATCGGCGCGGGTGTTCAAGCGCACATCGACCCCGGTTTCGGCCAGCTGATGGCGGAAGTAGCGCAGGGTCTCGTGGAACTCCTCCTTGCCGGGGATGCGCTTGGCCACGTTGAACTGGCCGCCGATCTCGTCGGCTGCATCAAACAGGGTCACCTTGTGCCCGCGGCTGGCGGCGACGGTGGCGCAGGCCAGGCCGGCCGGACCGGCGCCGACCACGGCAACGCGCTTGGGTGCGCTGGTCGGCAGGTAGACCAGCTCGGTTTCGTGCGCTGCACGCGGGTTGACCAGGCAGCTGGCGCGCTTCTGCTGGAACACATGGTCCAGGCAGGCCTGGTTGCAGGCGATGCAGGTATTGATGGCCTCGGGCTTGCCGACCTTGGCCTTGGCCGGCCATTGCGGGTCAGCCAACAGCGGCCGCGCCAGCGACACCATGTCGGCACCACCGCTGGCGAGGATGCCTTCGGCCACGTCCGGCATGTTGATGCGGTTGGTGGCGATCAGTGGAATGCCGACATGCGGCTTGAGCTTGGCGGTGACACCCGCAAACGCCGCGCGCGGGACCGAGGTAGCAATGGTCGGAATGCGCGCCTCGTGCCAGCCGATGCCGGAGTTGAGCAGGGTCGCACCGGCCGCTTCGATGGCCTTGGCCTGCTGCACGATCTCCTGCCAGTTGCTGCCGTCCTCGACCAGGTCCACCAGTGACAGCCGGTAGATGATGATGAAGTCCGGGCCACAGGCCTCGCGGATGCGGCGCACGATCTCCACCGCAAAGCGCATGCGCCTTGCCGGGTCGCCGCCCCAGGCGTCGTTGCGGCCATTGGTGCGCGGGGCGATGAACTCGTTGATCAGGTAGCCTTCCGAGCCCATCACCTCAACGCCGTCATAACCGGCATCGCGTGCGTATTTGGCGGCGCGGGCGTAGTCGGCGATATGCCGCTCAACGCCGCCGGCCGACAGCGCGCGCGGGGTGAACGGGTTGATCGGCGCCTTGCGCTTGGACGGAGCCACCTGCAAGGGGTGATAACCGTAGCGGCCGGCATGCAGCAGCTGCAGGCAGATCTTGGCACCGTGGCCGTGGACTGCCGCGGTTACCTGGCGATGGCGGCTGACTTCCCAGGGCCAGGACAGCTTGCTGCCGAACGGCGTCAGCCAGCCAACCACGTTGGGCGCGAAGCCACCGGTGACCAGCAGCGCCGCGCCGCCGGCCGCGCGCTCGCCAAAGTAGGCGGCCAGCTTCGGGAAGTCGCGGGCGTGATCCTCCAGCCCGGTATGCATCGAGCCCATCAGGATGCGATTGCGCAGCTGGGTGAAGCCCAGCTCCAGCGGGGCGAACAGATGCGGATAGGCGGTGTCGTTGGCTGGCGTCATGCTGGATACGCTTGCGTATGGAATGGCCCATTCTGACTGGCAATCGGTCTGGCCTCAATCCTTGATCCGGCTGATCGGCGGCGACCTATCCCAAAAGAGTTACAGCCTCATTACAATGCGCCGCCCCGCCCAGCAACGGACTGACTGTCGTGGACGCTCCATGCCTGTAATGCCTTCAAGTGTTGTTCCCGCAAAACGCGGCACCCGCCTGTTTCCCCAGCTCTGGATGCTGCTCGTGGGCATGGTGTTGCTTGGTGGCCTGGCTCGCCTGTTCATGTGGTGGGATTACGCCGGCAGTGAGCGCAGCCTCGCGCTGCTGTGGCCGGCGATGCTGCAGGGGATGCGCTATGACCTGGTGGCCGGTGCGATATCCGCTGGCCTGGTCGGCTTGCTGACGCTCCCGGTGTGGCTGGCGGGACGGCGAGAGACGGCGGTACGGCTGGCGCAGCATCTGTTGCTGGCACTGTTGCTGGCGTTCGCGCTGCTGTCGCTGTGCGAGCACTTCTATTACGCGTTCTATAAGACGCGCTTCGATCCCATCGTATTTGGCATGTTCGAGGACGACACCGGGGCGATCCTGGAGACCGTCTGGGATGACTATCCAGTAGTCCGGGGCGTTGTGGGCCTGTTGCTGGCAGGGGGCGTGTTGCATTGGAGCATTCCGCGCACCGGTGACTGGCTGGCCCTGCGCTGGCCGCGCGGCTCGGCCGCATGGTCGCGCACGCTGTTGCTGGTACTGCAATGCGTGCTGCTGGTACTGCTGGCGCGCGGAAGTGTTGGCAGCTTCCCGCTGATTAGGCGTGATGTGACCGTGTCGGCCGATCCCTTCGTCAATGCCATGGTACTGAACGCGCCACTGGCGCTTTACCGCGCAGCGCGCACGCGTGCCAAGGAGACCGATATCAGCAACGATCCGCTGGTGGGCCTGCAAGGCCTGGGGTTTGCCGATATTGACGGGGCCGCCAAGCTCGCCGGGCTGCCTTCTGCGGATCCACAGGTGCTGCAGGAGGCGCTGTTCCCGGTCGCCCCCGGCCAGCCACGCAGCCTGGCGCAGTCACCACATGTGGTGCTGGGTCTGCTGGAGTCCTTCGGCCAGGACCTGCTCTATACCGATGGCCCGCACAACGACATGCTCGGTCGCCTGCGCGCCGAATTGCCTACCGGGCACCGCTTCGACAACTTCATCGCCTCCCAGAACGGCACCCACCCGGCACTGGAGAACCTGATCCTTGGAACGCCGATCACGCCGCTGACCTTGGGCCGGAATGCGCGGCTGGCGTTTGATACGTCTGCTGCGCTGCCATTCCAGCGCGCGGGCTATCGCACCGTGTTCATTTATGGCGGCGGCAGTGATTGGCGCGAGATTGGCACTGCGCTTCCGAATCAAGGGTTTGATCGGGTGTATGACGCGCGCGATATCAAACAGCGTTTCGCCCAGGCCACCGGGACCGAATGGGGTTTGTATGACAGCTGGCTGTTCCGCTTCGCGCAGACCGTGTTGAGCGAGGCCGATGCCCGTGGTGAGCGGGTGTTCATGGTGTTGCTGACCACCAGCAACCACCCACCGCATCTGTTGGATACGCCACGTCGGCAGTACCCGCTGGATCCGGCCGCCTTGGGTCCTCGCGCGCTGGCTGATAGCGGCGAGCTGCGGCGGATGTTGGCTACCTATCAATACCAGGCCGATGAGCTGGGCGGTTTCCTGCAGCAGCTGCGCGAGCAGCCGTTGGGCGAGCGAACCCTGGTGGCGATGGCTGGCGACCACAACCTGCGCTCGCATTACCGCTACGACCTGCCTGCCGAGCAGGTGGACGTGGATCGCGTATTCGCCTGGTTGCGGGTTCCGCCGGCATTCGCGCCGGCCGACAGCGCGCCCGATACCAGCGCTTTTGCCGGCCATGGGGATCTCCTGCCGACCCTGGTGGAACTGGCGTTGCCGGGCCAGCGCTACTTCGCCACCGGCCGCAATCTCTGGCAGCCCGCGCCCAATGGCGGGGAGGCCTTGGCACAGTTCAACCGGATGTACACCCCGACCGGTTTGTTGCTCCCACTGGAAAAGCCGCGCCTGCATCGCTGGCTCGATTCCCGCCATGTGCAGGTGCAGGGCGAAGCGCCGGATGCGGTCAGCGCGGCGCGGACAAGGCAGGCTGCGGCGTGGGTGGCATTGCGCGACTGGCATATCCGCCAGCAGGTAGTGCGCAGTCGTCGGTGACTGCGCAGCAGCCATGATCAAGCAGCCGGTGAGGCTGTTGGCCGTTGTTGGCGATCAAACAAGGGCAGGGTGATGCCGCAGAGCGGCCCGATCAGCAGGGCGAACGCCAGCGTGCCCCAACCGACATTGCCACCCAACCACCACCCTATCGCCAGCGCGCTGGCTTCAATCAGGGTGCGTACTTTCCAGATCGCCCAGCCGGTACGCGCATGCAGGCCGGTCATCAAGCCATCGCGCGGGCCAGGCCCGAAGCGCGCACCGATGTAAAGCCCGGTGGCGATCGCCAGCAGCACCAGTCCAGCAGCGAACAACAGCAGTTGCCACAGCAGGTCTTGAGCGGCCGGCAGCAGATTCAGGCCCAATTGTGCGCTGGGGCCGATCAGCAGCACATTCAGCACCGTCCCCAGTCCGGGTTTCTGCCGTATCGGCAGCCACATCAGCAACACGCAGACGCCGACCAGATTGGTGACCAGGCCGAAGCCCAGGCCACTGCGCAGAGAGATGCCCTGGCTCAGTACATCCCAAGGGGCGATGCCGATACCGGCACGTATCATCAGGGAAGAGGCAATACCAAACAGGAACAGGCCCAGCAGCAGCTGCAGCAGGCGCGATACAGACATCAGGGAGGGCATTGTCGGGAGATCAACGTGCTGCCTGCAGTGCAGGCTCATGGGTGGGGGCGTTGCGCCACCTGTACGTGGCGCAACGTGCTGTGGCGTGTGGCTTAGTCCCAGCCTTCCAGCGCCAGCTTGCCGATGGTGCTGCCGGCCTCCAGCTGGCGATGCGCCTGGCGCAGGTGCTCGGCGTTGATGGTGCCCAGCCGCTCACTGAGCGTGGTGCGCAGTTCGCCTGCATCGATCAGGCTGGCCGCGCGGGTCAGGATGCGGTGTTGCTCGATCATGTCGGCGGTGCGGAAGCGGGCGCGGGCAAACATGAACTCCCAGTGGATGCCGATGCATTTCGCTTTATAGGGATCGCCGATGCGCAGTTCACCGGCAGGCTCGACGATCAACCCGACATGGCCTTGTGGTGCCAGCAGTTCACCCAGCTGTTGCCAGTACAGGTCGGTGTTGGCCAGATTGAGTGCCGCCTCGACGCTGTTGATGCCCAGCGCCTGCAGCTGTGGTGCCAACGGCTGGCGGTGGTCAATGACGTGCGCTGCGCCCATCTGCTCGCACCATTGCACGCTTTGCGGGCGCGAAGCGGTGGCCACCACGGTGAAGCCGGCGTGGCGACCAAGCTGGATCGCCATCGAACCAACGCCGCCGGCGCCGCCGATCACCAACAAGGTCTTGCCGGTATTGCGACGCCCGTCCAGTTGGAAGGGCATGCGCTGGAACAACAGTTCCCAGGCAGTAAGGGTGGTCAGTGGCAATGCCGCGGCTTCGGCGAAATCCAGCGTGGTCGGCTTGCGCCCCACCAGGCGCTCGTCCACCAACTGCAGCTGTGCGTTGCAGCCCGGGCGGGTGACGTCGCCGGCGTAGTAGACCTCATCGCCGATTTCGAACGCGGTGACCTCGGGGCCTACCGCGACCACCGTGCCTGCGGCATCAAAGCCCAGCACCCGTGGTGGGTTTTCCTCGCCCGGCTTGGCGCCGCGCAGTTTGGTGTCCACCGGATTAACCGAAACAGCTTGAACCTGAACAAGGAGGTCCTGGCCTTGCGGGTCCGCCGGGACCGGTAAAGTCAGATCCAGCAGCGCATCCGGTTCATTGATGGGGAGATAGCGGGTCAGGCCGATTGCTTTCATGCGGAAAAGTTCCGTAGCGGGGGAGCAAAATCATCATACCGAGCAAACGATTCAGCTGGCGGTAACCGGCGGCGCAAGCCCTGTTAATAAAGGGTTTGTCACATGAAATCAGCTGCGCCGCAGCATTTCCCCCGGAAGCCTTGCGATAGCTGACTCTTGCGTCCGTTGACCAAGCTGTATACGTTGCGCCAAGCCGGACACGTAGGGGTCTGGTGGTCGCTGCATTTGTTACGAGCCTGTTAACATCGCCTTCACGGCCAAGCGCATAATGTGCACCGCGATGGCGTGAGGAAACGGCCGTCTCTGAACGCGACGAAGAATATCGCTGTGCTGGACCATGCCTCTACCGGTTTCATACCCCCGAAACAAGGAGCTGTATTTCATGAACAAGAAGATCCTTACTGCCGCGCTGCTCGGTGGTCTGGCTTTTGCCCAGGCCGCTTCGGCTCAGGAATTTGACGACCGCTGGTACCTGACCGGTTCGGCCGGCTTCAACTTCCAGGACGGCGATCGTGGCACCAACGACGCCCCGTTTGCCACGCTGGGTCTGGGCAAGTTCATCAGCCCGAACTGGTCGCTGGACGGTGAGCTGAACTATCAGAACCCGAACTTCGACAACAACCAGGATCAGAACTGGTCGCAGTACGGCGTTTCGCTGGACCTGCGTCGCCACTTCATCCAGGAAGGCCGTGGCTGGAACCCGTACCTGCTGGCAGGTCTGGGCTACCAGAAGGCTGAGGAAGAGTACCTGGCCGGTGCCGAGCTGAAGGATCGCAAGGACGGCAACCTGGCCGCCAAGGTCGGCGTTGGTCTGCAGACCACCTTCGAAAAGCGCGTCGCTGTGCGTGCTGAACTGGCTTACCGCGCTGACTTCGACGACCAGAGCTACGCTCCGGCCGCCGCTGGCAAGGATCAGGATTGGTTCGGCGACGTGCTGGCTTCGGTCGGCGTCGTGATCCCGCTGGGCCCGGCTCCGGTCGCTGCTGTTGCTCCGGCACCGGCTCCGGTTGCTCCGAGCTGCGCAGACCTGGATGACGACGGTGACGGCGTCAACAACTGCGACGACAAGTGCCCGAACTCGCAGCCTGGCCAGACCATCGGTCCGGACGGTTGCCCGGTGCCGGTCTCGATCGACCTGAAGGGTGTCAACTTCGATTTCGACAAGGCCACCCTGCGTCCGGACGCCGTGTCGATCCTGAGCGAAGCCACCGAGATCCTGAAGCGTTACCCGGATCTGCGCGTTGAAGTTGCCGGTCACACCGACTCGAAGGGTACCGACGCTTACAACCAGAAGCTGTCCGAGCGTCGCGCCAAGGCTGTGTACGACTACCTGACCACCAATGGTGTGTCGGCTGCTCGTCTGCAGGGCCCGATCGGCTACGGCGAGAGCCGTCCGATTGCTCCGAACACCAATGCTGATGGTTCGGACAACCCGGAAGGTCGCGCAAAGAACCGTCGTACCGAGCTGAACGTCCAGAACTAATCGGACGCTTCGGTTTCAGTACCACAGTTTGAGAACAAGGCCCGGCATTTGCCGGGCCTTGTTTGTTTCTGCACCGGCGACTTTCCCGGAGCGCAATTTGTGTGACGTCGGCGGGTAATCGTGGTTTGCGCGCACATAACGGTTGAAAGCGCTGCGGACGCTGCCTACACTCGCCGCGTTAACTTGCCGAATGGAAATTCAATGCTGCGTATCGCTCTGGCTGGTCTTGTCGCCCTGGCATTTGTGCCTGCCGCCCATGCAGCCGTGGATTGCTCGGCCAGTTCCGTGACGCCGGCGCCGCTGGCCACCTCGTTGATCGCACCGGTGGCGTCGGAGCTGTATGTGCGTCCGGGCCAGCTGGGCATGCCGTCGGGTGTATTGAGCTCGGCCGGTGGTGATGAGCAGTCGCTGGACCGCGTGTTGATGCGCCTGCGGGTCGAGAGCTGCAACAACGTCGCCAACGCCATTCCGGCGCGTCCGGCAATCAACGCCAACGATCCGGCTGCCTACAAGCCGCAGACCGAGTTCGACAACACGCCGTGGCGTTTTGACATGAGCCAGAACGGCAAGCGCATGACCGCCGAAGAATTCGATGCCTGGATGAAGGCGCGCGGTGTGCGCGTGGTCAAGGCACGTCCGGCCGCGACCGATCCGGCTGCAGCACCGGCTGCGGCGCAGCCTGCCGCCGAGGTCAAGTAAGGCGGCAACAGCCGCTCGCAGTCCTGATGTCGCCGTCCAAGCCGCCGTATCCTCCGCACGCCCGCCGCGCAACGCCCGGCGGGCGTTTGCTTTCGCGTGCGCCCAGCAATGCAGCCCGCGCTGGCAAGGCCGCCCCTGCCGGGGTTCGGCATGGTCTGGCGCGGGTGCTGTCCAAGGCCGGCGTGTGCTCGCGCACCGAAGCTGCGCGACGGGTGCTCGATGGTCGCGTCAGTGTGGATGGCAAGGTCGTGCGTGACCCCGAGTCCCCGGTGATTGCTGGTCGCCAGCAGGTGTTGCTGGATGGCCTGCCGCTGGCAGCACCGCGACGCCTCTACCTGGCCTTGAACAAGCCGCGTGGCCTGGTCACCACGGTGCAGGACGAGCAGGGCCGCGACACCGTCTACCAGTGTTTCGAGGGGGCCGGGCTGCCGTGGATGGCGCCGGTAGGGCGCCTGGACAAGGCCAGCGAAGGCCTGCTGTTCTTCAGCAATGATCCGGAGTGGGCGGCGCGTCTTACCGAGCCCAGTACCGGCCCATTGAAAACCTACCGGGTACAGGTGGATGCTGTGCCTGATGCGGCCGTGCTCGAGCGCATGCAGGCGGGTATCGACGACGAGGGCGAACGCCTGGCGGCGCATTCGGTACAGCTGCTGCGGCATGGCGAACGCACCGCGTGGTTGGAGGTGGTGTTGGATGAAGGCCGCAATCGCCACATCCGGCGCCTGCTCAAGGCGTTGGGGCTGGAAGTACTGCGACTGATGCGGGTGGCGATAGGGCCCGTGCAGCTGGGCGAGCTGGGCAAGGGCCAGTGGCGGGAGTTGAGCCAGGCAGAGCTGAATGCGCTGCAGGCTGCCAGCAAATCCGCACATGTCAGTGTGAGTGACTAAGTTCAATAAATTCAGATAAATAGCTGCACTTGGTGAGATGGTGGATTAGACTGCGACTCTAATTACTTGAGGTTATTGCCATGCAAGCTCTTTCCCGCGTCTCTGGCATCGTTCTCGTGGCGGCTTCGGTTGCGGTGTTGGGCGGTTGCGCTTCGTCGGCCAAGAAGACCGCGAAGAACGACGACAAGCCGATCGAAGTGCGGGTGGAAGCACCGTTGGCCGAGAAGGATTCGCTGGGCAACTACCGTTTCATGATGCAGCAGGGCGAGCAGAAGATGAGCGCCGATCAGTTCGATGCCTGGATGAAGGCCAATGGCATCCGCGTCGCCAAGGGCGCCGCCGTGCCGGCACCTGCCGCGCCTGCCAAGCAGAACTGACGGTAGTGCCGAGCCATGCTCGGCAAGGGCGTTACAAGCAAACCCAAACGTAGTGCCGAGCCATGCTCGGCAAGGGCGTTACAAGCAAACCCAAACGTAGTGCCGAGCAATGCTCGGCAAGGGCGTTACAAGCAAACCCCAACGTAGTGCCGAGCCATGCTCGGCAAGGGGCTCTACAAGCAAACCGAACGTAGTGGGCCCCCCCGCGAGGCCTAGGGCGGGAAAGGGTAAGGGAATTCCCGGCAAGGGG
>NZ_JBXFWF010000068.1:0-26689 GCF_056854515.1 Stenotrophomonas sp. STEN063 | reverse complement strand
CTTCGGCGGGGTGCCGGCTCCCGGGGAGCGTATCCCGTGTCGCGCCGTGCTTGGGGTGGGTTGAGGTGCGCGGAACCCCCCCCGCCCGCTGTGGGCGCGCCACTACATGGCTGGGCCTTTGCATAAAGCCCCTGCCGAGCATGGCTCGGCACTACCCTGGCTACCTCAGCTGACCAGCTTCAGGCCGATCACGCCGGTGACGATCAGGCCGATGCACAGCAGGCGTGGCCAGCTGGCGCTGTCGCCGAACAGGATCACGCCGGCAATCGCCACGCCAACCGCACCGATACCGGTCCAGATCGCATAACCGGTACCCACCGGAATGGTGCGTAGTGCCTGGGTCAGCAGCCACAGGCTGATGCCGGCAAACACCACGGTGAACAGGCTCGGCCAGAGCCGGGTAAAGCCTTCGCTGGACTTCAGGCCCAGTGCAAATCCAATCTCGAACAGGCCCGCAAGCAGCAGGTAGATCCAGGGCATCGCCAACTTCCTTCACAAAAAAAGACGGCGCCCCAGTGAGTTCACACCGAGCCGCCGTCGACAAACGTCTGCATCACTGCAGGGCGGGCCGTCCCGCCTGTTTTTTGCGCAGAACCGGCATGCCGGCGCTGCGCTGGTAGTGCTTATTCGGCCAGGTTGCGACCGTGGAACAGCTCTTCGATCTCGCGGCGCAGCAGCGCCTCGATCTTCATGCGCTCCTTGAACGACAGGTTCTTGGCCTTCTCTTCGAACAGGTAC
Organism: Stenotrophomonas sp. STEN063; assembly: GCF_056854515.1. Classification (NCBI taxonomy): domain Bacteria; kingdom Pseudomonadati; phylum Pseudomonadota; class Gammaproteobacteria; order Lysobacterales; family Lysobacteraceae; genus Stenotrophomonas; species Stenotrophomonas sp. STEN063. The sequence goes on along the minus strand of NZ_JBXFWF010000068.1, from coordinate 25,951 downwards.
TGGTCCAGGTCGAAGTCCTTCAGGTGCATCTTGGTGTGGAAGATGTTTTCCTGATAGACGTTGACGTCGAACATCTCATAACGCGACTTGATGTTCTTGGCCAGGAAGTTCTGGATCGAATTGATCTTGTGGTCGATGTAGTGCTTCTTGCCCTTGATGTCACGGGTGAAGCCACGCACGCGGTAGTCCATGATCACGATGTCTGATTCCAGACTCTCGATCAGGTAGTTCAGCGCCTTCAACGGCGAGATCACACCGCAGGTTGCCACGTCGATATCGGCGCGGAAGGTAGCAATGCCTTCCTGCGGATGCGTTTCCGGATAGGTGTGCACGGTGATGTGCGACTTATCCATATGCGCAACCACGGCATCGGAGATCAACTCCTTGCCGGCCTGCTTCTTGTCGATCACCGGCTCCTCGGAAATGAGAATTGTGACCGAGGCACCCTGGGGGTCGTAATCCTGACGCGCAATGTTCAAGATGTTCGCACCGATGATCTCTGCGACATCGGTGAGGATCTGCGTGAGTCGATCGGCGTTGTATTCCTCGTCGATGTACTCGATATAACGCTGGCGCTCCTCTTCGGTACGCGCATAGCAGACGTCATAAATGTTGAAGCTCAAGGCCTTGGTGAGGTTGTTGAATCCTTGCAACCTCAGGCGAGGCAACGGCTTGACCACGGCGGTCGATCCTGTAGATGGTGGGAAAGGCGGAAGTATGGGGCAAAGTGGCCCGCTGTGATACTTGCACCGTTATGCCCGTTTGCCCCTTATGCTCAGCGTCGTTAAGCTTGCCCATTAAGCAAGTTCATCCAAACTGTGAACGCCATCATGAGCCCAGGTAACGCCACCACCGCGTCAAACGTGCGTCTTGCCTCCAGCCCGCTGGCGCTGGACATTGCCACCATCGACCGCTTTCTGGCCCACAGCCACCGCCGCCGCTACCCGGCGCGGACCGATGTGTTCCGCCCGGGTGATCCTGCCGGGACCATGTATTACGTGATCAGCGGCTCGGTCAGTATCATTGCCGAGGAAGACGATGACCGGGAACTGGTGCTGGGCTACTTCGGTGCCGGCGAGTTTGTCGGGGAAATGGGCCTGTTCATCGAGTCGGACAAGCGCGAGGTCATCCTGCGCACCCGCACCCCCTGCGAACTGGCCGAGATCAGCTACGAGCGCCTGCACCAGCTGTTCCTGGGTCCGCTGTCAGTGGACGCGCCCAAGCTGCTGTACGCCATTGGCTCGCAGATCTCCCGGCGCCTGCTGCATACCAGCCGCAAGGCCAGCCGCCTGGCCTTCCTGGACGTGACCGATCGCATCATCCGCACCTTGCACGACCTGTCCAAGGAGCCGGAATCGATGAGCCACCCGCAGGGCACCCAGCTGCGCGTCTCCCGCCAGGAAATCGCCCGACTGGTGGGTTGCTCGCGGGAAATGGCCGGCCGCGTGCTGAAGAAGCTGCAGGCCGATGGCCTGCTGCATGCCCGCGGCAAGACCGTGGTTCTGTACGGGACGCGGTAACGTCCGCTTCGCGGGCGACACCCCCATGGTTTGCGGAGCAAACCATGGGCCCCGGCTCCCCGCCTTCCAAATCCCCGCACCTGTCGGCGCGCCCCCTTTACTAAAGGGGGCTGTCTGACCTGATTGACCTCGGGAAAACCCTTTGCCTGCGCTCTGGTAGCCCGGGTAAGCCGCGCGCACCCGGGGCTTTTCGCGCGTTGGTGGCCACGCGCTCAGGCGCCCCCAGCAGAGTGATGTTTACCGAGATCCCGGGTGCGCTGCGCTTACCCGGGCTACGATGTTGAAGTGTGATCTCTGTCGGAGCCAGAAATCTCATTCACCATTGCGAACTTCCCGACTATGTCGTGATCAATGACGAGCCACCTAACAATCCCGAATGCCGCGAGGGACCGACCACTTCGCCGACATAGCTGCGAATTAGCGACCGTTCGGCGCTGATATGGGTCAGGATTCAACCCAAACCATTACTTACCGATGTAGCTTTCCTTGACCTGCCCTGCTGTGGCCCGCAGGCTTGGGGCATGGAATTTGGCAACGAATTTTACTGGTTCATCCTGATCGGCCTCGGCGCGCAGCTGGTGGACGGTGCGCTGGGCATGGCGTTCGGGCTGATTTCGTCCTCGGTGCTGCTGAGCATGGGGCTGCCACCTGCGGCGGTCAGCGCCAGCATCCACACCGCCGAGGTGTTCACCACCGGCGCCTCCGGGGTCTCGCACCTGGTGGCCGGCAATGTGGATAAACGCCTGTTCTTCCGGCTGGCAATACCCGGCGCCATCGGCGGTGCCATTGGCGCCTATGTGCTGACCCAGTTGCCTGGCGATGTCGTGCGCCCGTTCATCTACCTTTACCTGCTGGTGCTGGCGATCTTCATCCTGGCCCGCGCAGCCGGCAAGTTCATGGCCAAGCAGGAAGTGAAGCGGGTGCCGGTGCTGGGCTTCTTCGCCGGCCTGCTGGACGCCACCGGCGGTGGCGGCTGGGGGCCAGTGGCCACCTCCACCCTGCTGGCCCGTGGCGGCCAGGCGCGCACCACGATTGGCTCGGTCAACGCGGCCGAGTTCGTGGTCACCCTGTCGATCTCGGCAACCTTCCTGCTGTCGATGGGCCTGCAGCACCTGTCCATCGTCGCCGGCCTGCTGGTCGGCGGGATGATGGCCGCACCAGTGGCGGCGCTGCTGGTGAAGCGGGTCAAGGAGCGCTGGGTGCTGATCGCCGTCGGCGTGCTGGTACTGTCGATCAGCCTGTTCCAGATTGGAATGGCGGTAGTGAAGCTGCGGGGTGCTTGAGGCGCGCGAGGCGATGCTGCTCTGATAGCCCCTCTCCCGTTTACGGGAGAGGGGTTGGGGTGAGGGCAGCTTTTGCTTTAGAGCCTTAAAAGCTCCCCTCATCCGCCCTTCGGGCACCTTCTCCCGTAAACGGGAGAAGGGATGTCGGCTTCGGCAGGCCTTGCTGTGCGTCAAAAGCCCCCTCATCCGCCCCCCTTCGCGGGGGCGGACTCTACGGGCACCTTCTCCCGTAAACGGGAGAAGGGATGCCGGCTCCGGCTGGATCGTTGCTTGCCCCGCTTTGGATTACCTGGGCAGCGGCTTGCCGCCGCGGCCCGGGCAGCCCCAGTTGAGGATTGGGGTGCCGGCCGGCAATACCTTGCCGAAGTACTCCACCCGCGAATGCTTGGGGTTCACCACTACCGGGGCCTTGGCGGCTTTCAGCAGCGGCAGGTCGGCGGCGCTGTCCGAGTAGGCAATGGCGATGTCGCCGTAGCCGCGCTCGCGCAGCATGCGCATCTTTTCTTCGTTGTGGCAGTGGCGGGTGGCGCCCATCGCGCCCATGCGCGGGCCGACTTCGCTGCCGATCACCGGCACGCCCTGCTCGGCCACGAAGGCGAGGATGGCGCGGGCCAGCTCCGGCGGTGCGCCGGTGGCCACGATCACCCGGTCGCCGGCACGACGGTGCGCGGCGAATACCTGCAGGGCATGTGGCAGCAGGTGCTGGCGGATCTCGTCCTCGTGCTTGAGCACGTACTGGTCGATTACCTTGTTGAACTCACGCGCCTGGTGCAGGCCGAAGGTGGCGATCCAGACATAGCCGGAGATGCCGAAGCGGCGGGTCGGCAGCATCGCCACCAGCGGCCCCAGCAGCGGCGTGGCGAGGATGGCCACCAGCAGCCGCAACGGATTGCGCTTGATCAGCCAGGCGAACAGGTGGCTGCCGGAATCGCCGTCATACAGCGTGTGATCGAAGTCGAAGACGACCAGTTGCGCGTCATCACGCGGGTTCGGGTAGGGATCAGTCATGCCGGGAAGAATAGCTGACGCAGGCCCTCGCCCGGCTCTTCCACGCGCATGAACGTCTCACCGACCAGGAAGGCATTGATCCCCGCATTGCGCATCAAGGCCACGTCCGCCGGGCCCATGATGCCGCTCTCGGTGACCAGCAGACGGTCGCGCGGCACCGCATCCTTCATCGACAGCGTGTTTTCCAGCGACACCTCGAAGGTGCGCAGGTTGCGGTTGTTGATACCGACCAGCGGCACCGGCACCTGGATGGCGCGCTCCAGCTCGTCGATGTCGTGCACCTCGACCAGCACGTCCATCCCCAGTTGCATCGCCAGGTCGGACAGCTCGGCCAGCTGGCGGTCGTCCAGCGCCGAGACGATCAGCAGGATGCAGTCGGCACCGAGCACGCGCGCCTCTACCACCTGGTACGGGTCGATGACGAAGTCCTTGCGCAGCACCGGCAACGTGCAGGCCTCACGGGCCTGCTGCAGATAGGCATCCGCGCCCTGGAAGAAATCCACGTCGGTCAGCACGGACAGGCAGCTGGCGCCGCCGAATTCATAGCTCACCGCGATATCCGCAGGGTGGAAGTCCGGGCGAATCACGCCCTTGGACGGACTAGCCTTCTTGACCTCGGCAATCACCGCCGGGTCACCGTTGGCGATCGCCGCGTTCAGCGCATTGGCAAAGCCGCGCACCGGCGAGGCATCGGCCAGGCGCGCCTTCAACTCGGCCAGCGGCACGCGGGCGCTGCGCTCGGCCACCTCCTGCACTTTGCGGGCGAGGATGGTGTTGAGGATGTCGCTCATGGATCTGCTTCCTGGAAGACGGGCGCTGCTGACGCGGTTAATTAGGGGATTATCAGGGATTGCCGGCCAAGGCGCGGCTGGCATCGACGTACTCCTGCATGCGCGCACGGGCGCTGCCATCGGCGATCACCGCGCGGGCGCGGGCCAGGCCATCGGCGATGCTGTCGGCGACACCAGCCACATACAGTGCGGCACCGGCGTTGAGGGCGACGATATCGTTGGCCGGGCCCGGCTGGTTGTCCAGCACCGCGCGCAGCATGGCGATGGACTCTTCCGGGTTCTCCACCTTGAGGTTGCGACTGGCCGACATGGCGATGCCGAAGTCCTCCGGATGAATCTCGTACTCGCGCACCTTGCCGTCGCGCAGCTCGCCAACCAGGGTGCCGGCCCCCAACGAGATCTCGTCCATGTTGTCGCGGCCCCACACCACCAATGCGCGCTCGGCACCGAGCTCACGCAGCACGCGCGCCTGGATGCCGACCAGGTCGGGGTGGAACACGCCCATCAGGATATTGGTGGCGCCAACCGGATTGGTCAGCGGACCGAGGATGTTGAAGATGGTGCGCACGCCCATCTCGCGGCGGACCGGCGCGACCACCTTCATTGCCGGGTGGTGCATGGGCGCGAACATGAAGCCGATGCCGGTCTGCTCGATGGCTTGTGCCACCTGCTCGGGCTGCAGCTCGATCACCGCGCCCAGCGCTTCCACCGCATCGGCGCTGCCGGACTTGGAGGACACGCTGCGGTTGCCGTGTTTGGCGACCTTGGCACCGGCAGCCGCGACCACGAACATCGAACAGGTGGAGATGTTGAAGGTATGCGAGCCATCGCCACCGGTGCCGACGATGTCGACCAGATGGGTCTTGTCGGCAACCTGCACCGGGCGCGCGAACTCGCGCATCACCGTGGCGGCACCGGCGATCTCGCCGACGGTTTCCTTCTTGACCCGCAAGCCGGTGAGGATGGCGGCGGTCATGGTCGGCGAGATTTCGCCACGCATGATCTGCCGCATCAGGTCGACCATCTCGTCGAAGAAGATCTCGCGGTGTTCGATGGTGCGTTGCAGGGCTTCCTGCGCGGTGATGGTCATGACAACTCCAGAATCAGGAAATAACGATGTAGTCGCTTTGGCTGTGGATGCCGGTGTGTGCGCCTCGGCGCAGCTGCACGTGCAGGCCACCGATCGGCCCGACCGGCAGGCAGCTGTCCACTTCCAGCAGCGCATCGCGGTGCGGTTTGATCCACTGCGCTTCGGCCTGCGCCAGCGCCTTGCGCTTGGCCTCGACCGCATCGGCAGCAACCACCAGCAGGTAGCGGTGGTCCTCGCCGAACTGACCATCGACGTAGCCGCCAAGGTTGACGAAGAACAAGGTCGGCGCGTCGGCCGCAGGCGCGTCATCGCAGATGCGCACCTGCCAGTCGTCGACGCCATCCACCGTCATCCACGAATCCAGATGCAGACCTGCAGCCTCGCCGAACCATTGCTGGCGCAGCTGCGGATAGGTGTGCTCGATGCCGGGACCAACCGCGAACACCACGTCATGCACCTCGGTATTGGCACGCGCATGGCGACCGCCGAGCATCACCACGAACAGGCGGAAATCTTCCAGGCTCACGGCGTCGGCCTCGCAGTCAGTGCCAGCCGCAGGCCGAAGCCGATGAACAGCACGCCGGCCAGCTTGTCCAGCCACTGCATGCCGCGCGCGGCCCAACGGCTGCTGCGCACACGATCGGCCGCCAACACGTAAGCCGCGTTGATCGGCAGCGCGTTGACCATGAAGACCAGGCCCAGCAGCGCGAACGCCAACGGCTTGTTCTGCACCGCCGGCGCGATGAACTGCGGCAGGAAGGCCAGGAAGAACAGCACCACCTTCGGGTTCAGCACATTGGTCAGGAAGCCGCCGGCGAATACCTGCCACCACGAACCGGCGCTGCCGCTGCTGGCGGCGATATCCGCCTGCAAGGTCGACTCACCGGTGTTGCGCAACAAGCGCACACCCACCCACAGCAGGTAGGCCGCGCCGATCCACTTGATCACGGTGAACAAGGTGGCCGACGTCGCCAGCAGCACGCCCAGGCCCAGCGAGGCCAGCGCCACATGCACCAGGCAACCGGCGCTGATGCCGGCGATGGCAGCAAACCCGGCGCGACGTCCACCGCGCAGCGAGCGGCTGATGATGTACAGCACATCCGGGCCCGGCGTCAGGTTCAACAACCAGCCGGCGAGCATGAACAACAGCAACTGGCTGGGCTCGATCAACATGTGCGGTCCAGGAAGTTCTTCATCAGCGCGTGGCCGTGCTGGGTGAGGATGGATTCGGGATGGAACTGCACGCCTTCAACCGGATATTCGCGGTGGCGAAGACCCATGATTTCCTCCATCGAACCGTCCGGATTCTCGGTCCAGGCGGTGATTTCCAACGCCGCCGGCAGCGTGTTCTTGTCCACCACCAGCGAGTGGTAGCGGGTGGCTTCGTAACGGTCCGGCAGACCGGCGAACACGCCCTTGCCTTCATGGCGGATCGGCGAGACCTTGCCATGCATGATGTTGCTGGCGCGGATCACATCGCCGCCATAGATCTGGCCGATGGCCTGATGGCCCAGGCACACACCGAACAGTGGAATGCTCGGGCCGAGCTGGCGGATCACCTCCAGCGACACACCGGCTTCGTTCGGCGTCTTCGGGCCCGGCGATACCACAATATGCGAAGGTTGCAGGGCAGCGATCTCGGCGACGCTCATCGCGTCATTGCGCACCACCTTCACTTCGGCACCCAGCATCTGCAGGTATTGCACGAGGTTGAAGGTGAAGCTGTCGTAGTTGTCGATCATCAACAGCATGATTCAGTTTCCATCGCTAATCAGGAATATGGCGTAGACGTTTTCGGTGTAGGTGATTGGCCTGGCAATCAGCTGCTCGCCAGGCGATGGTGCGGCATAGCCCACATTGCGACTCCCGCTGAGCTGTACCCGGTCCAGCGAATCGCTTTCCCTATGGAAGGTGTCCGCTCTGTTTACATTCGGCCAGCTACCGGCCTGCACACCGTAAGCAAAACTGGGGGCGACATCGGAGATCGTATAGAGGCCGATGATCTTCGCCCCATAGGCATCAGCGAGCCCCTTTGCCGACGCGCGCGTCTGCGCAGCCGCTTCGGCCTTGAGTTCAGCCCGCAGCCGCGCTTCACCCGAATACATGGGCTTTGCGGTGCTCACCTGTACTTCGCTGCTGGCATTCAACTCACCAAGAAACGCCTGCAACTGCTCTGGTTTTTCGAAGGAACCTTCCAGGTCACGGCTGACGGCGGTACCCACAAACACTTCTTCATCGTCCTTGTAACGCGTAGATGGCTCGATGCTCAGGTTATCCATGCGTACCGTCTCGGCAATGGCGCCGTGCTTGGCGAACAACGCCATGGTCCGCTCCGCATTTGCCTGGACCTTGCGCCGGGCGATGTCGGTCTGCATATCCACCGACTCCAACGCGATCTTCACCACGAAGCGGTCCGGCATCACCTTCCGGCTGGCATCGCCCTTCACCAACAGATGCGGTTGCGACGGAATGGAGTTGGCCTGCGCCCACGCCTGCGGAACGGCGGCAACCAGCAACGATGACCACAGCAACATGCGGGGCAATTTCATGCGGCACTCCTTGTCATGGTGAGAGAAACAGTCGCTTTCGATGAAAGCAGCGTGCGCGACACGGCTTACAGCCCCTTCGCCGCCTGCGCCACCGCACGGAACAGCGCGCGGCCCTTGTTCATGGTTTCCTGCCATTCGGCATCCGGATCGGAGTCGTAGACCACGCCGCCGCCAGCCTGCACGTACAGGTAACCGTCCTGGATCACCGCGGTGCGGATGGCGATGGCGGTATCGGCATCGCCGTTCCAGCCGATGTAGCCGACTGCGCCGGAATAGACATTGCGCTTGACCGGTTCCAGCTCGCGGATGATTTCCAGCGCACGGATTTTCGGCGCGCCGCTGACGGTGCCAGCCGGGAAGGTCGCGCGCATCACATCGCTATAACTCAGCCCAGCCTTCAAGGTGCCGGTGACTTCGCTGACGATGTGCATGACGTGGCTGTAGCGCTCGATCACGAACTGCTCGCCCACCTTGACCGTGCCCGGTTCAGCGACGCGACCCACGTCATTGCGGCCAAGGTCGATCAGCATCACGTGCTCGGCACGCTCCTTGGGATCGGCCAGCAGCTCGACTTCCAAGGCCTTGTCCAGCTCCGGCGTGGCACCGCGCGGACGGGTACCAGCGATCGGACGTACGGTGACGATGCCATCGCGCAGGCGCGCCAGGATTTCCGGCGAGGAGCCGACCACCTGGGTGCCGCCGACATCGATGAAATACATGTACGGCGACGGATTCAACGCACGCAGCGCGCGGTACACATCGATCGGCCGCGCGCGGAACGGCACGCGCAGACGCTGGCTCGGAACCACCTGGAAGATATCGCCGGCACGCACGTATTCCTGCGCCTTGCGCACCACCGCGTGGTATTCCTCGCGGGTGAACGAGGACTGGAAATCCTGCTCGTCGATGGCATCGGACACCTGCGACTGCGGGTAACCGGCGCCGCCCTGACGCAGGCGGTGCGCCAGCTCATCGAGGCGACGGTTCGCGCGTGCCCAGGCCTGCGGCTGCGCCGGGTCGGCGTGCACGATCAGGTACAGGCGGCCCTTGAGGTTGTCGAACACCGCCAGCTCTTCGGACAGCATCAGCAGGATGTCGGGTGTACCGAGTTCATCAGGCTTTTCGCCCGCGCCCAGATGCGGCTCGATGTACTGGATGCACTCGAAGCCGAACCAGCCGACCAGACCACCGGTGAAGCCCGGCAGGCCGTCCAGCTGCGGTACCGAGTACTGCTTGCGCAGCACTTCCACCTCGGCCAAGGGATCAGCTACCTCGCGGCGCTCGACGACTTCGCCCAGCTCGCTGACTTCCAGCGTGTGGCCACGGAAGCTGTAAATACGGCGCGCGGGCATGCCGATGATGGAATAGCGCCCGAAACGCTCACCGCCTTCGACGGATTCAAACAGGTAGGTATACGGGCCGTCGGCGAGCTTCAGGTAAACCGAGAGCGGCGTGTCCAGGTCGGACAGCACTTCGCGGACGACGGGTACGAAATTATGCGGGTGTGCGCTGTGGCCTTCAGCGGCCAGCTGCTGGAACTGCTCTTGCGTGATCAAGACGGCTTTCCTTCCGGGAATCGACGGTGGCGGTACGGACGACGGCAACGGGCCACCATCGCCACCAGCGGCGAGCGGAAGAAAGGGAACGCTTGGTCGTCAAAATGGGCACCCGGTAACTTTACCCCAACTCGCCCCCGGCGTGGGGCAGCAAGGCCCAAGCGCTTGCTTTCACATGCAACAAGACAGCCAAGCTGTCCATTCCCCCTACCAGGTTCATTGGCGGTGAACTGAACCGGCACGCCGTCCGAGCCCCCGCCGATATGAAAAAAACCCAAATATCAGTCTATCCACTCAGTCCAAGCCACTGACCGGATTCAGCCGCCAGCCACCTTCAAAGGGCTTGACCATATAACTATTGCCGAAAATATTGGGGGTAAACGGGTAGTCGGTGGTCACGATCTGGGCGCCGCTGCGCAACGCCGCCTCGCGCCGGCGTGTGTCGTTGTTTCTTGCTTCACCGGTGTCGATATCGGCGCGACTCCGCACCAGATAGCCCTGCTGCACCAGCTCGCGGATCTCATCGCCCCGGCTCAGGGCGTTGTCAATCATCACGAACGCCGCATGCGAGGCGCCCGGACGCCCCTGCACGAAAGCCATGCGCCCTTCCAGATTCGGCCGCCCTTGCAGATACGGCGCGAACGCCGCCAGGTTCATGCCCGGTACGATCATCAGGAATACGAACTTCCCGCGTGACAGCGACAGGCCCGGCCAACGGCCCGAACGCGCCGCCGATTCCAGCGTGACAGACTCGCCACGTAGATCATCTGGCGTGATCACCCGCTCACGCCCAAGCACCCCGTTGATGGATGCATCGAGTTCAGCAAATGCACGCGCGTCGAAAGGCTGTGTGGGAGTTGCATCAGCAAGCACCGACGTCATGCTGAAGAACTTTGGTTCCAAAAGAATGAACACGGGACTGTGTCCAGGATTTGCGTCCGACCAGCTTCGCAACTGCTGCAGGCACATTCTGAACGTGGGGCAGCTGCTACGGAAATCCACATCAGCCATATGCAGGGTCTTCAGCCCGGGCTCGCGCAACGCCGCATCATACAGCGGCTCCATATCGCCGACGCCCCGCGCGTGAAGTTGTCTGTACGGCAAGGGGTCGCTGAACCTTCCCCCTTCGTGATCGACGTTGAGATCCAACTCCAAGCTGCGCAGACCCAGCCGCAGTTGCGCCTCCAAGCCGGGATAACGGTACTCCAATGAGCGCTGCAGGTTCCCATCCATGCCGTGTGGATGCTCGTCAGCGAACTGCCGCCGGACCGCCTCCGGCATCTGCTTCATGAAACCTTCCAGCAACGGCTTCAACAATGGGTCCATCACCTCATAGACCCGCGGGTCTGCAGGTTGGCTATAACTGTTATGTGTACCAATCACCTGGATCTGGTTCAGCCGCGGCTCGGCAGCAGCCACTGCAGCGATCACCCCCAAACACGAAAGACCAGCAAAAAGGCGCATCATTTCGACTCCCCCCATCCCTGTAGACGCAAACGGACCCCGAACAAACGGGGATTGGCGCGTATCGCTGTGGGTATGCCAAATGACTTTCCCCCATTACCCACATCACGTACCCATTCCGTATTCATGGCGTTCTCGACATAGGCCTCCAGCATCACCGCACCGTCATTGCGCTCCACACCCGCACGTATATCGAGCAGCCCGAATGCCTTCTGGCTCTCGCCCCCAAGGTTGTCGTTGTTGAGGAAGTAACGTGATCGCCAGGCATAGTTGCCATTGGCGAATGCTTCCCAACGCCCAACTACTGGCGCACGCCAATCAAGGCTGAGGTTGGCGGCATGCCTCGGTGCCATACGGAACACATTCCCCGAGCGATCCACCAGCTTGCCGCCAACCAGCTCTGTAAACTTGTCGTAGCGCGTATGCATGTATGCATAGGCACCGGCAACGGTGACGGTTGGCAACAACTGCAGCGACCCACTCAACTCCAGACCCCGTGCACTGGCCTTACCCGCGTTGACCACTGGCTGGGTAATCTCGGCACCTCGGGTCTGGAAGTCGTTGTAGTCGTAGGTGAAGACCGCCGCATCGAAGTAGAAGCGACTGCCTATCGTGCCCTTGGCCCCCACTTCGTAGTTGAGTACTTCCTCTGTGCCCAATATCCCGTACATTGGCCGCGCCTGGTCATTGGATGGAGCAGCGAAGGTGATCTGAGGATATCCGGAGCGCAAACCACGGGACATGCCTGCATAGACGTTGATGCTATCGCTGGCATTCCAGGTCAATGCCGCGCGCGGTTGCAGCAGATTGAAGCGGCCATTGCCTGCAAACTGTTGACCAAGTGAGTTTCCAATGCCGTTGGGCATGGCAATCGGCGCCACGTCATCAATCGTGGATACCCGCGCCCAGTTGCCAATACGGGCATGGTCACGGGTGTAACGCAATCCAGCGTCCAACGTCATTGCCGGGGCCATGTCCCAGGAAACATTGGCATAGACCGACATGCTTCGGCGCCTGTTGGTAAGCGATGCAAGCGTCGCGACACCTTCGCTGACCGGACGACCGAAATAGTTGGTCACCGGCAACGTCTGACGCGGGAAACCTGCCAGCAGATATTGTTCATTGATCGTGATCTCACTGAGATTGGTTGCATCATCCAGGTAGTAGCCGACTCCGGCGTTGGCTCGGAGTTTGCCGCCGCCATCGAATCCAAGCCGAAATTCCTGGCTGAAAATTCGCTGATCATCAACCAGGTTGCGGGCAATCAGGAAAGGGTAGCTGGTGCCATCCAGGTCCCAGGACTCAGCGAACTCCACTTCCCGCCAGGCACTGATGGAGCGCAGCTGCCATGCATCGGAGACCGCCCAGTCCGTCAACAAGGTGGCCCCATTCTGCCGCCGCCGCTGTGGCGGGGCATAGATGTTCTGCGCCGCATCGCTGAAAGGCCTGACATCTCCTCCGGGCGAAGCGATATTGATAGCCTTGGTCATCACTGCACCGTCGTCATCGGCCTGGTGATCCAGTACTAGATCCACCATCAGGGCATCCACTGATTGCCAACGCAGTGACACGCGCCCACTCAACATCGCATCGTCATTGAGCTTCTCGCCGCCCACCAGGTTGCGCACATAGCCATCGCGCTCGCGTCTGCGCACCGCAACCCGCAGACCCAACTCATCCTTGACCAATGGAGCGTTGTAGATCGCAGTGCCGCTGTACAACCCGTAGTTGCCAAGTTGTCCCTCCACCTGCCATTCCTGAGTGGACGGGTCCGCTTTGCGGGTATAGACGGCGATCGCTCCAATCTGCGCGCCGCGACCATACAGGGTTCCCTGCGGCCCCTTGGCAACCTCGACCCGCTCGATGTCGAACAGCTCTTTCAGCATTCCACGCGATCGGCTGGTATCGACATCATTGAGAAAGAAGGAAATGCTTGGCTCCGACGCCGCGCCGGCATTGCCGGCTTCAATGCCGCGCATCACAAAGCTGGCCGAGCTATCGGTCTGCTGCTGGACGAAGAAGCCCGGGATACGTGTGGACAGACGTTCGAAATCATTGAAGTTCTGCCTTTCGATATCCTGGCCCACGAAAGCAGCGATCGAAATCGGCACGTCCTTGATCGACTGCTCCCGTTTCTGCGCCGTTACCTTGACAGCGTCCAGTTGTGTCGCCAGCGTCACCTCCGACGCCGCGGCGACCGAGGCTGGAAATGTGTACGAAACCGCCATGACCAGCACGGATGTGAGAACCAACTCAGTGGACTTGAACGAGTATTGCGCCATGCCTTCATTCCCGAAGTGGACTGATCGGGGCGCGATCCTATTGCCTGAAAAATGTCAAGTTGATTACATTTCAACCGTACCCGGAACTTTGCATTTCAGGCGTTCACTGTGCCCTTCAACACACCCCCAGGGAGAGCCGAAGCGTGCTCTTCAGTCATTCAAGCTTCCTTTGAAGAAACCCCCGAGGCGACAGCCGCGCGAGTCTGAGCCATTGCACGCGCTCCATGCGCCGCTGCAAATCCAGCATCCGTGCCATCGGCCTGCAAGCTATTCCAGAAGTTTCTGCCAGTGCGCGACGCAGGTCATCTGCCACGACTGACGGTCAGGAGATCGGTCTCCCGACGTTGCGACCAGTTGGACCCACGACGGCAGGCGACATCAAAGATCAGTACGCAACGGGCCCGCCTTGCCAAACCCGACCGACATCTGAATCTGCACGATAGAACCAACTATCCCCTGCACCAGGAACACCCCCCGTCGTACCAGCCCTCGAATCCAACCAAGGCTTCAACCGGGTGCCTTGTGTTCTCTTGGTAACAGATCAACCCCACATTGACGGTCTACAGCCAGTTTCGACATCAAAGGTGTTTCCGCCGGCAGATGCATGCGGACCCGCCCGGCCACGCACTGGATATGGAAGCGCCTGGCCTGCAGCGGTTCACCGTCCAGGTTCAGGGTCAGCGGCTGCTCGGCCTCGATCCACAGCTCGCGCAGCCGTGCGCGTTCAGCCACCTGCTCCAGCGCGGCGTGCTTGCCTTCGCTGAACAAGGTGCCGAGGGTGGACATCAGCTCGCCGGACAGCTCCGGGACGATGGTCAGGTCCAGCAGGCCGTCATCGAGCAGGGCCTCGGGGCATAGCTGCTGGCCGCCGCCGGCCTGTCGGCCATTGCCGACGCCAAGTGCGATGAAGCCGCCCTGCCACTCGAATTCCTCGCCACGGAAACGTGCCTGGATAGGCTCGATCCGGCCCAGCTTGCCGATGCCGGTGATGACGTAGGCCAGGCCACCGAGCATCTTCTTCAGGCCTTCGTGGGTTTCCACCGTCACTTCAGTGCCGAAGCCGCCGCTGGCCAGGTTGGCGCACCAGTGCACCTTGCCATCGCCTTCCACGCGCAGCAGATCAATGGCGCGTGCCTGCGTGTGCGCAGGCAGCTGCAATGCCTGCAACGGTTCGAGCGGAATGCCAGCAGCGGTGGCGAAGTCGTTGGCGGTGCCCAAGGGCAACAAGGCCAATGCCGGCAATCGCGATGCATCCTGGCCAGTGTGCGCCAGCGCCTCGGCGACTTCGCTCAAGGTGCCGTCGCCGCCGCCTGCAATCAGAAGCTGCGCCTGCGCGGCGATGCCTTCGCGCACATAGCGCTCGGCGTCGCCGGCTTCCCAGGTCACCCGCACTTTGAGGTCCTGCCCCTGCCCGCGCAGCTGGGTTACCGCTGCACGCACGGCATCGTCGCCAGCGGACTTGCCATTGAGGATCAGGTAACAAGGCGCTGGATGCATGCGGTTCTCCATTGAAGGCGCGCAGCCTAGCAAGTGGATTGCTGCAGGCGGGTGAATGTCACTGTGTTGTCACAGCGCATCCGGAGAATGAAAGTCCATAGCAAGGACGATGGATGGAGGCAGGATCAGCCTCCGATGATTCCCCGGCCGCGACGGTGACGTCGCGGCTTTTTTTCTTCACCTGTAGAGCCGAGCCATGCTCGGCTGGGGCATTACCGGGGAATTCCAAAGATCACAGGTGAAGCCTCTGCCGAGCATGGCTCGGCACTACCTTGGCATTGTCGGGAAAGCCTCTGCCGAGCATGGCTCGGCACTACCTTGGCATTGTCGGGAAAGCCTCTGCCGAGCATGGCTCGGCACTACAGATCAGCCGCCTTTGGCGAATTTCTGCAGCGCTTCGCCTTGCAGGCGGTATACCGTCCATTCGTCCTGCGCTACTGCGCCGGCGGCCTTGTAGAAGTCGATGGCCGGCGTGTTCCAGTCCAGTACCGACCATTCGAATCGACCGCAGCCCTGCTCCACCGCCAGCCTGGCGATGTACTGCAGCAAGGCCTTTCCTGCACCGCTGCCACGCGCTTCCGGGCTGACGTACAAGTCTTCCAGGTAGATGCCGTTGCGGCCCAACCAGGTCGAGTAGTTGTAGAAGAACACGGCGTAACCAATGGCCTGGCCACCGCGTTCGCAGATCAAGGCCTGCGCCTTTGCATCAGCGGAAAACAGGCTGGCACGAATGCCTGCCTCGTCGGTCTGCACCGAGGATTCGGCTTTCTCGTAGATGGCGAGCTCGCGGATGAAGTGCAGGATCAGGCCTGCGTCATCGGCGATTGCCGGACGGATCTGCACTTCAGCCGCGCTCATCACTCAGCCTCGCGCTGCGGCGACATTGCCGCGCATTTTGCTGATCATCTCGGCGTAGTTGGGCGCATTGAAAATAGCCGAACCGGCAACGAAGGCGTCGGCACCGGCAGCAGCGATCTCACCGATGTTGTCGGCCTTTACGCCACCGTCCACTTCCAGCAGCACCGGCTTGCCGAGCTTGTCGATCATTGCCCGCACTGCACGCAGCTTGTCCAGGGTCGAGGGAATGAAGGCCTGGCCTCCGAAGCCCGGGTTGACCGACATCAGCAGCACCAGGTCCAGGTCTTCCAGCACCCAGTCCAGCACTTCGACCGGCGTTGCCGGGTTCAGCACCAGGCCGGCCTTGCAGCCGTGCGACTTGATCAGCTGGATGGTGCGGTGGACGTGGCGGCTGGCTTCCGGGTGGAAGCTGATGATGCTGGCGCCAGCCTCGGCAAAGTCCGGCACGATGCGGTCGACCGGCTC
Source organism: Stenotrophomonas sp. STEN063 (assembly GCF_056854515.1). Taxonomy (NCBI): domain Bacteria; kingdom Pseudomonadati; phylum Pseudomonadota; class Gammaproteobacteria; order Lysobacterales; family Lysobacteraceae; genus Stenotrophomonas; species Stenotrophomonas sp. STEN063. Next base: position 9,588 of record NZ_JBXFWF010000068.1, on the reverse strand, counting down.
GACCATCAGGTGCACGTCGATCGGCGCGGTAACACCGTGCTTGCGCAGCGCCTGGCAGACCATCGGGCCGATGGTCAGGTTGGGTACGTAGTGGTTGTCCATCACGTCGAAGTGAACCCAGTCGGCGCCAGCGGCCAACACGTTGTCGACCTCCTCGCCGAGCTTGGCGAAATTGGCCGAGAGAATGGACGGGGCGATGATGCAGTTGGACATGACGGAGCCTTTCAGCGCTTGCGCAGGGTTTTGATGCGGTCGTAGGCGGCGTTGATCTGCCGGGCCTTCTTCTCGGCCTGGGCGCGCAGCTCGGGGGCGGCGCCGGCCACTTTGTCGGGGTGGTACTGGGACATCAGGCGGCGGTAGGCCAGGTCGATCTCGGCGTCGGTGGCCTCGCGGGTGACCCCCAGTTCACGGTACGGCAGGTCCTTGCCCAGCTTGAACCAGTCGTTGTCGAAGGCGTGCCCCAGCAACAGGCCAACAATCCCGCCAAACAAGGGGTTGGGCCTGAAAAGCAGGGCCCCGGCGATGAAGCCGAACAGTTTTCCGTACCAGCGCATGGGTGGGTGAATGGCCTGTGGACAATCAAGACGTGCATTTTATGCCACAGCGGCCCGATCCGGCCGTACACTAGGCCGCCCGCCGACCAGCCGCGGGCCCTGCGGGTCCTCCAGACCCGGGTCCTCCAAGCCGGCGGCATTCATTGCCAAGTCCCAGGAGTGCCCGTGCCGACCACGCTGTTGCAATCCGATCTTCCCGGCCTGCCCTTGCGCCATCGCGGCAAGGTGCGTGATGTGTTTGATATCCCGCGCGAACGTCTGCCGGCCGGAACCCCTCCGGGCGAGTACCTGTTGATGGTCGCCACCGATCGCCTGTCGGCGTTCGACGTGGTGCTGCCCGACCCGATCCCGGGCAAGGGCGAGATGCTCTGCCAGGTGTCCAACTTCTGGTTCGCCAAGACCGCGCACCTGATGCCCAACCACCTGACCGGCATCGACGTGGCCAGCGTGCTGCCTGAGGGCGTGGACCCGGCGCTGTACGCCAAGCGTGCGGTGGTGACCAAGAAGCTCAAGCCGGTACCGGTGGAAGCCATTGCCCGCGGCTACGTGATCGGCAGTGGCTGGAAGGACTACCAGCGCACCGGCAAGATCAGCGGCATCGCCCTGCCCGACGGCCTGCAGCAGGCCGAAAAGCTGCCCGAAGCGATCTTCACCCCGTCCACCAAGGCGGCGGTAGGCGACCACGACGAGAACATCGACTTCGACGCGATGGTCAAGGCCGTTGGCGCCGACATGGCCGAGAAGGTGCGCGATGCCACCCTGCGCATCTACCAGTTCGCCGCCGAATACGCGGCCGAGCGTGGCATCCTGCTGGCCGATACCAAGTTCGAGTTCGGTACCGACGCCGATGGCCGTCTGTACATCATGGACGAGATGCTGACCCCCGATTCCTCGCGTTACTGGCCGGCCGATGAGTACCAGGTGGGCATCAGCCCGCCCAGCTACGACAAGCAGTTCGTACGCGACTACCTGGAAACGCTGGACTGGAACAAGACCGCGCCGGGCCCTGCCCTGCCGGCCGAGGTGATCGAGCGTACCCGCGCCAAGTACGCCGAGGCGCTGGACAAGCTGGCCGGCATCAGCGTCGACTGATCCTGCTGTGCCCGTCACGGATGCGCACGCTCACCGTGCGCATCCGTAGGGAAGCCGCGCTATGCTCTGCCAGTCAACCCGGGAGGGAGTTGGAATGAGTATTGCGCGTCCAGTGGATCGTTACTTCGCCAGCTACTCTGGCGATCACGTCAACCACACCAATCAGGCCATCCACGTGTTCGCCGTGCCGGCGATCCTGTGGTCGGTGATTGCCATGCTGTGGTGCATCCCGCCACTGCTGCCGTGGTTCCAGCATGGCATCTGGGCGGCATTCGCCATGTTCGGCACCTGGGCTTATTACAACCGCCTGTCGCGCCCGCTGGGCATCGGCATGCTGATCATCTTCTTCGTGTTCGGCTGCATCTGCCGGCTGCTGGAAGACCGGCTCGGCATCCAGACGTTGCTCTACCTCGCCATCGGCGTGTTCGTGGTGGCGTGGATCGCGCAGTTCATCGGCCACAAGATCGAAGGCCGCCGGCCAAGCTTCCTCACCGACCTGACCTACCTGCTGATCGGCCCGATCTGGGTGCTGTCCAAGCTGTTCCGGCAGTTCGGCTGGCGCTACTGAGTGCGGCGGATACATCCGCCGCACCATCTGCCTACCTGACCCGGCATGCAGGAACACGCCTCCGGCGAACAGGCTATGCCTGTGCTGATCCCGGCGGCGCACTGAACATCGCCGCCTCGGCGACGAAGGCGCGCGGCGCGTAGCCGAAATCACGCCGCGCCGGTTCGAGATCGAATGCCAGCGGCTCGGTCATCCGCGCCAACGCCGCCGCATTCATGCCCTGCAGCCGCCCGCCAGCATGGGCCAGGCGCAGGGCCAGTTTGAACAGCGGTGCAGGTATGCGCAGCAGGCGTGGCCGGGCCGGCAGGCACGCCAGCGTCCGCCGCACCATCTCGGCATAGGCCAACACCTCGCCGCCGCCCAAGGCATAAGCCTTGCCAGCCGTGGCCGGGTGCACCAGCACCTGCATCGCCGCATCGGCCAGATCCTGCACGTGCACCGGCTGGCGCAAGCCAGTGGCATTGGCCGGCAACACAAAGAAGCCGGTGCGGGAGGCCAGGGCTGCGATCTTGGTGAGGGTCTTGTCGCCAGCGGCGCCGTAGACCAGCGTTGGCCGCAGCACGGTCGCAGACACCTCGCGTGCCGCAGCGCTGTCGAACAACACCCGCTCGGCTTCGCGCAGACGGCGCGCGACATCCCGTTCGGCCGGCTCGGAAGAATCCTGTTTCACGTCCACGCTGGTCGAGCCAAACGCAACCACGCGCGGTGCAGCAATGGCCGAGACGGCATACCAACGCGCGAAGTGGTCCAGTGGACCACAGCTGAAAACCGCGTCCAAGGAGTGATCTGCCAGATTCGTGCTGGACAGATCGCCGAGCTGCCACACCACCCCGGGCATGGGCTCACGCGCCTGCCGGGTCACCGCCGTTACCTGCCAGCCGGCCGCCACCAGGTTTGCCAGCAAGCACTTGCCGATCTGACCACTGCCGCCAAATACCAGCGCGCGCTTACCGCCCGCTTCGCCGCGAATGTCGTTCTCCATGGGTAGAAGGATAGGCGAAGCCCTACTGATTCCGCAGCCGTCACCGCGCTTGAGCGCCGTTTTGTGGGAAATGTGGTAGCAGCGTTTGTGGGAGCGGCGTGAGCCGCGAAGCTGATGTTGCTGAAGCCCTCGGCATCATGTGCCATCTGGTGATGTCCCAGCTTCGCGGCTCACGCCGCTCCCACAAGCTTCCGGCCTACCGCTGCGGATCAGCGGGAACCCTGGAAGTCCGCCGCACTTTCGCGTTTTTCAGCCCGAGCCACTGGCAGCACTGGCTCCAGCGAGCCAACCCGAACGGATCATTCAGAAAAAGTCGCGGATCGAAAAAATCGCCTGTTAGACTGCAAAACCCCTTTCTGAACCGCGCCCCTACATGACGCCAGTCCTGTTGCTACTGCTTGCGCTGCCTTTTCTGCTGGCAGCGGCCATCGCACTCAATGGCCGTTTGTCGCGCAGTGCAGCCGCATGGACAGCAGCAGCGGCACCGGTACTCGGCCTGGTCCTGCTCGGCAGCGTCAGCCCGGCCGTGCTCGATGGCGAGATCGTCCGCAACAGCTGGCAGTGGCTGCCGCAGATCGGCCTGGACTTCAGCCTGCGCCTGGATGGCCTGGCCTGGATGTTCACCGGGCTGGTACTGGGTATCGGCGCGCTGGTGGTGCTGTATGCGCACTACTACCTGTCGGCGCAGGACAGCGCGCGGCGTTTCTACAGCTACCTGCTGCTGTTCATGGGCGCGATGCTGGGCATGGTGCTGGCCGGCAACCTGCTGCTGTTGATGGTGTTCTGGGAGCTGACCAGCATCAGTTCATTCCTGTTGATCGGCTTCTGGTCACATCGCAAGGACGCCCGCGAGGGCGCGCGCATGGCCTTGATCGTCACCGGCGGCGGCGGTCTGGCGCTGCTGGCCGGCGTGCTGCTGATCGGCCGCATCGTCGGCAGTTTCGACCTGGATGTGGTCCTGGCCTCGGGCGACCTGATCCGCAGCAGCGCCTTGTATCCGTGGGCACTGCTGCTGGTGCTGGCCGGCATCTTCACCAAGAGCGCGCAGTTCCCGTTCCAGTTCTGGCTGCCGCATGCGATGGCAGCACCGACGCCGGTCTCGGCCTACCTGCACTCGGCGACCATGGTGAAGGCCGGTGTATTCCTGCTGGCGCGCCTGCACCCTGCATTGGCCGGCACCGAGCTGTTCTTCTACGTGGTCAGCGGCATCGGTGCGCTCACCCTGCTGATCGGCGCCTGGAATGCGATCTTCCAGCACGACCTCAAGGGCCTGCTGGCCTATTCGACGATCTCGCACCTGGGCCTGATCACCCTGCTGTTCGGCCTGTCCACGCCGATGGCGGTGGTGGCCGGCGTGTTCCACATCCTCAACCACGCCACCTTCAAGGCCTCGCTGTTCATGGCCGCCGGCATCATCGACCACGAGACAGGTACCCGCGACATGCGCAGGCTCGGCGGCCTGCGCAGGCTGATGCCGATCACCAGCGCGCTGGCCATCGTCGCCTCGCTGGCGATGGCCGGCATCCCGCTGCTCAACGGCTTCCTGTCCAAGGAAATGCTGTTCGCCGAGGCACTGGCAACGCAGGGCCCGGACTGGATGCGCTCGGCGATGAGCGCCGCCGCCTTGCTGGCCGGCATCCTTGGCGTGGCCTACAGCCTGCGCTTCGTCCACGACACCTTCTTCGGCAAGGGCCCGGTCGACATCGAGGTGGTGCCGCATGAGCCACCGCGCTGGATGAAGGTGCCGGTGGAAGTGCTGGTGGTGATCTGCCTGGCCGTCGGCATCGCCCCGGCGCTGACCATCGCGCCGGTGCTGCAGACCGCAGCGGCGTCGATCCTAGGCACCACGATGCCGGCGTACAGCCTGTCGGTCTGGCACGGCTTCAACCTGCCGTTGGCGATGAGCGCGATTGGCGTGGTCGGCGGTGTGGCGCTGTACTTCGGCCTGCGCCGCTTCACCGACCTGTATGCCGCGCGCAACCGCCCCACCGGCAAGCACCTGTTCCATCGCGGGCTGGACGCGTTGTTCGGCTTCGCCCACCGCGTCACCACCGTGCTGGCCAATGGCAGCCTGCAGCGCATGCTGTTCGCGCTGGTGCTGGTGGCGGTGATCGTCGCTGCTGCGCCCTACATCGCCAATCCGGTGATGCCGGTGTGGCCGGCCCCGCAGTCCATGCCCTTGCTGGGCTGGACACTGTGGCTGGTGATGCTGGCCTGCGCGTTCGCCGGGCTGTTCCTGTACCAGCAGCGCCTGCTGGCGGTGATCGTGATGGGTGGCACCGGCCTGATGGTGGCGCTGACCTTCGTGTTCCTGTCGGCGCCCGACCTGGCCCTGACCCAGCTGATGGTGGAGATGGTGACGCTGGTACTGATGCTGCTGGGCATGAACTACCTGCCCGCACAGTCGCCGCCGGAGCACTCGCGCTGGCGCAAGCGCCGCGATGCGGTGCTCGCCATCCTTGCCGGCGGCGGCATCGCCGCGCTGGCCTATTCGCTGATGACGCTGCCGCCCAACACCATGTCCGGCGAGATGCTGCTGCGTTCGCTGCCCGAGGCCTATGGCCACAACGTGGTCAACGTGATCCTGGTCGACTTCCGCGGCTTCGATACCTTCGGCGAGATCACCGTATTCGGCATCGCCGCGCTGGTGGTGCACGCGATGCTGCGGCGCACGCGGATGGCGCCGGAGCAGATCATGCCGGGCCCACCGATCAAGCTGCCGGTGCCGGCCGATCTGGCCCAGATCATGTTCCCGCTGACGCTGACGGTGTCGATCTTCCTGTTCCTGCGCGGCCACAACGCGCCTGGTGGCGGCTTCGTCGCCGGCCTGGTGCTGGCGGTGCCGTTGCTGATCCAGTACGTGATCCAGGGCACCGAGTCGGTGGAGTCGCGCTTCGGCTTCGACTACATCCGCTGCATCGGTCTGGGCCTGTTGATCGCCCTGCTCAGCGGCGTGGCCTCGATGCTGTTCGGCGTACCGTTCCTGACCAGTGGCCACCTCGACCTGGAGCTGCCGCTGATCGGCACCGTGCCGCTGGCCAGTGCGATTGGTTTTGACACCGGCGTCTACCTGGTGGTGTTTGGCGGGGTGATGCTGATCCTGTCGATGATGGGCACCATCAAGCCCTCGCGCACCCGCAATGCCCGCAACGGCGAAATCGATATCCACCGCCGTTCGGCACGCACCGGGGAGATGCACTGATGGAACTGGCACTGGCAAGCGCCATCGGCGTACTGGCCGGCATCGGCGTCTACCTGCTACTGCGCGCGCGCAGCTTCGATGTGATCCTGGGCATGACCTTCCTGTCCTATGCCACCAACCTGCTGATCTTCAGCGCGGGGCGGCCGGTCACCGGCAAGGCGCCGGTGCTCAAGGACGGCGTGGCCACCAGCCTGGTGCACTACACCGACCCGCTGCCGCAGGCGCTGGTGCTGACTGCCATCGTGATTGCGTTTGCGATGACCGCGGTGAGCATCGTACTGGCGATGCGCAGCCGCAGCGACAACCACAGCGACCACGTCGACGCGCATGAGCCCGAATTGCCGGCTGAGCAAGCGGCCAAGCCGGAGGCTGGCGCATGAATCATCTGGTCATTCTGCCGATCCTGATTCCACTGCTGGGCGCCGCGCTGTCGCTGTTCATCGAACACCGCCGCTACGGCCCCAAGGTGCAGCGCACGGTGGCCTGGGCCAGCATGGCTGCCCTGGCCGTGGCGGTAGCACTGCTGTTCGCACAGACCAGCCAGGGCCAGATCTCGGCCTACCTGCTCGGTGACTGGCCGGCACGCCTGGGCATCGCGCTGGTGGCTGATGGCCTGGCCGGCTGGATGCTGCTCACCACCCTGCTGCTGGCCATCGCCTGCCTGCTGTACGCCTGCACCGGCTGGGACCGACGCGCGCCGCATTTCCACGCGCTGTTCCAGTTCCAGTTGGTTGGCCTCAACGGCGCCTTCCTGACTGGCGATATCTTCAATCTGTTTGTGTTCTTCGAGGTGATGCTGATCGCCTCCTACGGGCTGCTGCTGTCCGGCGGGCGTGGCCTGCGCATGCGCATCGGCCTGCATTACGTGGTGTTCAACGTCACCGCCTCGACCCTGTTCCTGATCGCGTTGGGCATGCTCTACGCCACCCTGGGTTCCTTGAACCTGGCCGAGATCAGCCAGCGCATCGTCGAGTTGCCACCCTCGCACCTGAAGCTGGCCAAGGCCGCCCTGGGCTTGCTGCTGCTGGTGTTCTGCTCCAAGGCCGCGCTGCTGCCGATGTACCTGTGGCTGCCCGAGTCGTATGCACGTGCGCCGGCCGCGGTCGCAGCGCTGTTCGTGATCATGACCAAGGTCGGCCTGTACTCGGTGCTGCGGGTGACCTCACTGTGGTTCGATGCCGATGCTGGCGCGCTGAGCGGTTACGGCAGCGATTGGTTGTTGTGGGCCGGCATCGCGACCCTGGTGGTTGGCGCGCTGGGTGCGCTGGCAGCCACCCGCATGAGCGTGCTGGTGGCCTACCTGGTGGTGGTGTCTGCGGCGACCTTGTTCATCGCCTTCGCGCTGGGCAGCACCGGCACCATCTCCGCTGGCCTGTATTACCTGCCGCACAGCACCTTCTCCGCCGCTGCGCTGTTCCTGATCGCCGACCTGATGCGGCGCCGTCGCCAGCAGGCCGATCGCCGCCGCGAGCATGAGCTCACCGTACTGCCGGGCAAGACCGTGCCGGGCCTGTTGTTCCTGGTCGGTGCGGTGGCCGTTGCCGGCCTGCCGCCGCTGGCCGGATTCCTGGCCAAGGCGGCGCTACTCTCAGCCGTGCCGGAAGCACATACCGCCGTGGTCTGGAGCGCCGTGCTGGTCAGCAGCCTGCTGGTGATCATGGGCCTGGCGCGCACCGGCATCCGCCTGTTCTGGCATGTGCCCGGTGACGATGACAGTGCTCCCCCGCCAGAACCGGATGAAGCCCCGGCACGTCCGTTCGAAACCGCCGCCACCTGCCTGCTGCTCGGCTATGTGGTGCTGATGACGGTGTTCGCCGGGCCGCTGATGCGGCAGACCGATGCCATCGCCACGCAGCTGCTGGCGCCGGATCAGTACCTGCAAGACGTACGCGGCACCACGCCGCAGGTGAGGCAGCCATGAGCGAACGTCGCCCCCTGCTGCGCCGGGTCTTCCCGTCGCCCGCCCTGTCGATCACCGTGGTCGCCTTCTGGCTGTTGATGTCCGACAGCTTCGACCTTGGCCAGTTGCTGCTGGGCATGCTGCTTGGAACCGTGATCCCGTTGTTCGCCGCGCGCCTGGACCGCGAGTTCGCCCGCCTCGGCAGCTTGCGGCCGATACCCAAGCTGTTGGCCGTGGTGTTGTGGGACATCCTGGTCTCCAACCTGCGCGTGGCCGCGCAGGTGCTGGGGCCCGAGCACAAGCTCAAGCCCGGCTTCATCTGGGTGCCACTGGATATCGCCAACATCCACGGCATCGCCGCGTTGACCAGTTTCATCACCCTGACCCCGGGCACGGTGTCGGCGGCGTTGTCCGAGGACCGTCGCCACCTGCTGGTGCATGTGCTGCACCTTGAGGATGCCAACGCCCTGATCAACGAGATCAAGAGCCGCTACGAAGCGCCGCTGATGGAGATCTTCCCGTGAACGGTTACCAGATATTCGAGACCACCCTGATCGTGTGCATGCACGTGGTCGGCATCGCCATGCTGTTGGGCTTGTGGCGGCTGCTGCGCGGACCGACCGTGCCAGACCGCATCCTGGCGCTGGACACCTTGTCGGTCACCGCCATCGCCGAGCTGATGCTGTTCGGCATGTACCTGGACTCGGCCATCTACTTCGAGGCCGCCTTGATCATCGCCATGCTCGGCTTCTGCAGCACCGTGGTGCTGAGCAAGTTCGTGCTGCGCAGGGATATCGTCGAATGATCACCTTCCTGCAGATCGCGCTGTCGGCGCTGCTGGCCTTTGGCTGCTTCTTCATCCTGGTCGGCGCACTCGGCCTGGTGCGCTTCTCCGACTTCTTCAAACGCCTGCACGCACCGACCAAGGCCAGCACGCTGGGCGTGGGCTGCGTTTTGGTGTGCTCGGTGGCGTACCACATCTTCCTCGGCCAGGACCCGCAGCCACGCGAGCTGCTGATCACCGTGTTCCTGTTCATCACCGCACCGATCAGCGCCCACCTGATGGCCAAGGCCGCACTGTCGCTGATGATGGAAAGCCGGCCGGAACCGCCAAAAGAGTAATACCGAGCAGAAGCTCCACCGGTAGTGCCGAGCCATGCTCGGCATGAGGCCTGCCCGGTAATGCCCTGTAGTGCCGAGCCATGCTCGGCATGAGGCCTTCCCGGTAACACCCTGTAGTGCCGAGCCATGCTCGGCTGGAGCCTTACCGGGAAAGCCCCTGCCGAGCAT